>CALIZJ010000283.1 GCA_938028845.1 uncultured Blautia sp. | reverse complement strand
CTCTTCCGATCTAGACTGGTCGTGGATCATGCCGGGAACCTGATTTTTGTATTCAGCTTTTACCGGGATACAATATCTTCCGTCGCGCATGGTAATAACGGAATCCTGGAGATAATTCCGCGCACTGCCGTTTACCAGAGCGTTTAGCTGTGTGTGGATCCGGTCATTGGCTGCCTTCATGCTCCGGCGGATCTGCCGAAGGGTGGGACTGGCATCATCGCTGATCTCATCCTCTGAGAGGATACACCGCCGGATTTCAGTGGTAAGCGGAGTTAAGGGCTCCAGGCTGTCAAACATGCCAGACAGGGAGTCAGAGGTGTTCTCTCCCCGCTCACTCCTGGAATAGGCCTTTACCCGGTTGGTATTTTCCAAAAGACCGCAGATGGAAAGGATCTCAGGAATCCCCAGAGCGCTTCCGATTTCCAGGCGTTTCAGTGAACCGCGCACATCTTTGACGCTTCCAAAGGAAATGCTGCCTTTTTGAAAAAGGCGGCTTAGGGCATCCCTGGTCTGGGTCTGCATATGGCGTATTTCACTAATATCTGTGAGAGGAGAAAGTTTCCGACAGAGCTCTTTTCCTAGAGAAGAGGAGGCTTTGTCTGTAAGTTTCTCTATGATTTTATAATATTCCAATGCTTTTAATGCTTTTTGATTCATAAATTCTCCTGTTATTTAATACTTTCTTTTGGCAGGCAAAGAGGCCTGCTGATTTTTCTTACGATTATATATAGTAGGACCTGAACCTATTTTACATGATTTACTCCTTCTTGAAAAGGAAAATGTGCTTTTTTATTCATAAAAAGTTCATAATTATTTGCTAAAATATCTAACAGATTATGAGTTTCAAGCAGGAGAAATACTATGAAGGATAGAAAAGATAAAGCTTCAGGATCGGAAAACTATCATTTCATAAAAGAAACCATTAAGAAAAAACCATCGAATAAAAAAGTGGTCATTCAAAGAGCTGTTGGACTTGCGATGGGGGGCATATTGCTGGGAGGGTGTGCAGCGTTTGCCTTTGTGGCTTTTCTCCCTACAGCAGTGGATAAACTGGGAATCCCACAGGAAAAACGGGTAAATGTAGATCTTTCAGGGACGCCGGAATATTCAGAGTCTGTACCTACCACACAGGTGGATGGGCTTACGGAGGATGAACCTGGCGAAGAAATCCTTATTTCGCCAGAAGAAAATGAAGATACGGCAGACGTTCTGGAAGAATACGAAAAAATATATGAAAGCGTCCTCCAGATTGCGGAGGAGCCCAGAAAAGCCCTTGTGCGTGTGTCGGGTATCAGCGGAGATGAGAACCTTCTGGATCATTCGTTTTTGCATTACGGAGAAGAAGAAGGGATTGTTTTTTTAGAGAATGATAAAGATTATTATATTTTAACAGGCAGCAGCGATATAGAGGATGCAGAAAAGATCCAGATCACCTTTTCTAATGGGGCAAACGCGCTGGCAGAGATGTGCAAGTCAGACAGCAGGATCGGGCTGGCGGTGGTGCGTGTGCCGAAGGTACGTCTCAGTGAAAATACTCTGGAGGAAATCTCTGTAGCTTCCCTGGGAGAATCCTACAGTATGTATCTGGCGAAGCCGGTGATCGCTATCGGAAGTCCTATGGGAGATTACGACGGCGTAATGTATGGTATGGTGACATCAGTATCCGGAACGGTCTCTATTGCCGACTGTGAATACAATCAGATGATCACAGATATGCAGGGAAATCCTGACAGCGATGGAGTGCTTCTGGATACCTCCGGAAATGTGATCGGCATTATCATGCGCTCCCAGGAAGAGGATACTACCATGATCAAGGCGATTCCTGTCGCGCAGCTTCGTCCGCTGCTTGAAATACTGTGTAATAATGAGCCCATTAAATACCTGGGAATCCATGGAATCACCATTTCCGAAGCCCAGGCGGAAAATCTGGGAGTTTCTACAGGCATCTATGTGGACAGTGTGGAGACAGATTCTCCGGCTATGATCGCCGGAATACAAAGCGGTGATATCATCACCGGATTAAACGGGGAGAGGGTTGAGGACATGCAGTCCTATACTGCCAAACTTCAGAAAACAGAGGTTGAGGAAGGGGCGCAGATCGAACTTGTTCGTAAAAGCGCAACAGACGGCAGCTATGTGGAGATGGACTTTGACCTGACAATAGAAGAGAGATAGAGAGGCAGAAAAACATGCGTTATATAAATGAGTTGCACGAAGGCGACAGGATCAGCGGGATTTATCTTTGTAAACAGAGACAGTCCGCAGTGACTAAAAACGGAAAGCCCTATGACAGTATTATCCTCCAGGATAAAACAGGAACCATAGACGGAAAGATCTGGGATCCTAATTCCCAGGGAATTGAAGAATTTGACGCCCTGGATTACATAGAAATCATGGGAGATGTGACAAGCTTTGCCGGAGCTATGCAGTTAAACATTAAAAGGGTGCGTAAGGCAGGCGAAGGCGAGTACGATCCGGCGGATTACCTTCCGGTCAGCGAAAACAGCACAGAGCTGATGAGAAGCCAGTTACATTCCATGATAGGCAGCATACAGAATACGTATCTGTCCATGCTTTTGAAAAAACTGTTCCTGGAAGATAAGGAATTTATGAAAGCCTTTGAAGGACATTCCGCAGCAAAGACGGTACATCACGGATTTATCGGAGGGCTGATGGAGCATACGTTAAGCGTGGCGCGCCTTTGTGATTATATGGCCGGCGCATATCCTTTGCTGAAACGGGATCTTTTGATTACGGCGGCACTCCTGCATGATATCGGAAAGACAAGGGAGCTTTCTTCTTTTCCGCTGAATGATTATACAGACGAGGGGCAGCTTTTGGGGCATATTGTGATCGGCGCGCAGATCGTCCATGATCTGGCAAAGGAGATACCGGGATTTCCCGAGACTTTGGAAAACCAGCTGATTCATTGTATTTTATCCCACCATGGGGAACTGGAATATGGTTCGCCGAAAAAACCTGCCCTGGCAGAGGCGGTTGCTTTAAATCTGGCAGATAACACAGATGCCCGGATGGAAACCTTGACAGAAATTTTTGCAGCAGATAAAGGAAAGAAGGAATGGCTGGGCTTTAATCGGATTTTTGAATCCAATTTAAGAAGAACAGGAGATTTGTGATCTTTATGGAATTTCGTAAGAATGATATGGTTACGTTAGAAATTAAAGATTGCGGAACAGACGGTGAAGGTATCGGAAAGGCCGATGGCTTCACCGTCTTTGTGAAAGACGCAGTCATTGGAGATTTAGTAAAGGCGAAGATCATAAAGGCGAAAAAGCATTATGGTTATGGGAGGCTGATGGAAGTGCTTAAGCCATCCCCTTACCGGGTGCAGCCAAAATGCGCCATTGCAAGACAATGCGGAGGCTGCCAGCTTCAGGCGCTCTCCTATGAACAGCAGCTTATCTTTAAGGAAAAGAAAGTAAGGGGACATCTGGAGAGGATCGGCGGATTCACCGAGCTTCCCATGGAGCCGATCCTTGGAATGGATGAACCCTTCCATTACCGTAATAAAGCCCAGTTCCCTGTAGGAAGAAATAAAGAAGGGCGGATTGTCACCGGATTTTATGCAGGCCGGAC
Organism: uncultured Blautia sp.; assembly: GCA_938028845.1. GTDB lineage: Bacteria > Bacillota > Clostridia > Lachnospirales > Lachnospiraceae > Blautia_A. Next base: position 1,431 of record CALIZJ010000283.1, on the reverse strand, counting down.
CCATACTATTATTGAAAACCGGGACTGTGCCCTTGGTGTACCGGAAAATAAGGAGGTTCTTGACCGGGTAATCGCCTATATGGAGAAATTTCAAGTGGAACCTTATGAGGAAAGGACCGGAAAAGGGCTGGTGCGCCATATCCTGATCCGTTATGGATTTTTTACCGGGGAAGTGATGGTCTGTCTTATTGTCAATGGCAAGGCGCTTCCAAAGGAAGAAATCCTGACGGAAAGCCTGCGGGAAATTCCGGGAATGACCAGCATTACCTTAAATATAAATGAAAAGAGAAACAATGTGATCTTAGGGGAGGAGCTTCGGCTTTTATGGGGAAAGCCTTATATTACAGATAAGATCGGAGAAATCTGCTATGAGATATCCCCTCTTTCCTTTTACCAGGTAAACCCATTGCAGACCCAGAAGCTGTATGCGAAAGTAATGGAATATGCAGAGTTAAAGGGCAGCGAGACGGTCTGGGATCTGTACTGCGGCATCGGTACGATCTCTTTGTTTTTGGCTCAGAAGGCAAAATTTGTAAGAGGTGTGGAGATCATCCCCCAGGCCATCGAGGATGCAAAAAGGAATGCTGCCCTTAACGGAATAGAAAACGTGGAATTTTATGTAGGCAAAGCAGAAGAAGTCCTGCCCCGGGAATACGAGAAAAACGGCGTATATGCAGATGTGATCGTAGTGGACCCGCCAAGGAAAGGCTGCGATGAAAAACTGCTGAAGACAATCATAAAAATGCAGCCTAAACGGGTGGTCTATGTAAGCTGCGACAGCGCTACCCTGGCGCGGGATCTTAAATATTTGTGCGAAATGGGCTATGAAGTGAAACGAGTTTGCCCGGTGGATCAGTTTGGGATGACGGTGCATGTGGAGACGGTTGTATTGATGTCAAAAGTCAAAGAATAAGATAGCGAAAAAGTGTAGAAAACAAGGGATTTTCGGGAGTCGGGGCTTGTCAGAGGACAGGTTCGGGTTCCCGGATTTTTTCATTTTACGGGTAAGTGGGAACTGGTCTACTGTGGAAAATGGCGGAGAGTTGAGTGGTTGATTTAGATATTAGGGGTGTTGAGTTGACAGGTTGGATAAATGGTATGTGGAGTTGACAGGATTGACATTTGAAGAAAAATAAGGGAAACGGCATCCTGGATGGATATGAGGCTCTGTTTGTACGAAGATGTTTTCAGAAATGTATAGGTAGTCATTGGCATACTCTCTTACTGGCTTGCGTACCATAAATTGATACAATGCACCCAACTTGCGTGAATGGGTGCATTTCAAATTTACATATAAAGTTCTTGTTTTCGCTCCTGCGGTTGGCAGGGGCTTTTTTAATGGCAAAAGAAAAGCACATCTTTCCCGGTGAGGGAGTGATGTGCTTCAAATAGCATCCATTAGTTCAAGAAGGATTTGCTTTTGCCTATCTG
>CALIZJ010000282.1 GCA_938028845.1 uncultured Blautia sp. | reverse complement strand
GCTCTTCCGATCTGCTGATTGATCATTATTGAAAGCAATGAAGGAGGAAGAAGATGAAAAAAGGTAAAACAACAGCTTTAATTTTTACAACATTTATGACAATCTGGACGTCAGGAACCATAGCGAGCGGCAGCGGAATGATCGACTGTGCCAGAGAGTACGTGTTTCCGGCGATAGATGTCCCGGTACTATGTGTTGAAGAAAATAACTATCATACCTCTATTCCGGTTATTGACTACAGTGTCTTTGACGCAGAAGATTTCATTGGAAAATTAAGCGCGGAAGTGGCATATGAAGAGAGGGACAATAACAATGACGGCGTTAGAGACCAGCTGCTTGGCAGAGGGAATACGGTTCAGTGGGGACTGGTTGACAACAATTATGACAGTGTATATGATTACGCCGTTCTGCTGGAAGCAAATTATAACTCGTATATCGACTTTAAAATGGAATGGTGCGATTACGATTATAATGGAACAATGGATGAAGTAAAGATACATATCACAAATTATGAGGACATAAACAGCGGCCAGTTCAGTACCCAATATGTGTATGGGGATTTCAGTGATATCAACTTTGATGAAGGTACTGCGGATTACACAAATAAGAATAAGGTCCAATACATACAGGCCGTTACCTTGCCCGAAAACAACTCCTTGGGAGAACAGCAGATTTTCCGGGATATGGACGGAGACGGAGGCATTGACTGGATGCAGGTCCGCCGTTACTATGACATAAACGAGGATAATGTAAAAGAAAGTACGAAAATACTCAATGACAGGGATATGGACGGAATCTTTGAAGAAGAATTTGTCTATGATGGGACTGTGTTTGATGAGAGTGTAGATATTGATTTTTAAAGAAAATATTTTTGCCGGGATACAGGTGCATGATATGTCATGCACCTGTATTTAAAGAAAGGGGAATAACCACCCGTATATGTTTGCTGAGAGGAGTGTTGTCCAGGTATTGGACACGTCCCCGGCAAGATTTTATCACCCGATTGAATAAAAGTTCAAAAAAAGTATTTTTTATTAGAGAAACTGCTTTTTTCCTAATATTTCGGGATGCGGTCTGATAATCCGAACAAGAAGAAAGGATAAGGAAACCTTTGTGTTCTTGTATGGAAAAGAAGATATTATCAGATTTTCTGCCGGTATATTCTCGTGACAGATCAAATAGCAGCTCTATGGAATAAAGGACTTTTTCATTTAAATCCGTAAAATCTGTATCAGATGAAATCAAAGGATAAAACTGTGTATGCTGCTGGTCGCAAATCCTGCTTAAATTATTGAAAAGTTCATTTATGTTTTTTCCTTTTTTACGAAGATACGTCTTTTCTATATTATGGCATCTGCGGCTGATATAAATATTCAAACTGAAATTGAGCAGCAGTATCATAAGGGCAAGGAAAACCACTAAAATCAAAACCGGGAAAAGCAACAGATCCTGCCAGGAGTTTTCGTCAAACCGAAACAAAGAAATCGTGTTCACAAGTCTGCCGATAGAATAAACGAACGCGATCAGGATACAAAAGTTTTCCGGAAGCCGTATGGACTTCAGGAATGGCTGCCGGAGCAAAAGGGCGGTAAAAACAGCAGATATTATTGAACAAAAAAAACTCAATATGCCTTGAAAATGCATCTGCGGCCAAAAGATCCGAATGACAATCGCAAATAAAAAAAGAAACAATGTCATGATGATATCCCAAATCACATACAGCAATATATTGTGAAGCCAGTCTCTTTTTATGAGTATAAAAAAGAGAGAATATTGGATTGCCATGGTAAGAATCCAATAAATAAAATGGAAGGTCAGTCCATCCGGCGTCGCGGCTGTGCCAGGAGAGAATAAATCCGAAAAGGCCATGCGCGGCACTATGGTTAAAGAAAATCCTATGATTGTGATCAGACCTGAAAGCTTTCGGGAAAGCCTCGGGGGGGAAACAACCGTAAGAAAGAAAATAACGTTTACCAATAAAACAGAAAGCTGTTCGATGCTGTTTTTTAAAATATCCATTTCTATAAATCTTCCCCCTTTCCTTTAGAAGCAGGCGGAAAAGAGCAGGTATACTTATCAATAACATAATCCATAATGGAATTGCGGTATTTGGGGCCAATTGGTATATAAATTTCTTCCGGGCAGCCGGTACCGGATAATTGTATATACTCATCATATGCTTTTCCCTTCGGGCGTATTTTTGGAGTATAGCATCCAAAATAGCGCATGTTGACTACATAACTTTTGTGTACCTGTATGAAATTTGCAGGAAGTTTTGGGAGAATATTTTTCAGGGAAAGGCGGGTATATTCAACTTTACCATCTGGATAATGAATATGGCATCCTTTTTTTCCTTTTTTTATTAAGTCATCTGTAGAAAAATATATGGCAGATAACATAGCTTCTTCTGTAGGAATACGAATAAACGGCCGGATCGATCTGTAATGGTCAAGTTCTGTAATTGCTTTGTTTATTCCGGTTTGGATCAGAGTATCCACCTGGTTTTTAGGAATCAGATAGGTATAGGGAATCTGATTCAGGTAATAAAAATTATGTTCGGAATTTCCAGTAAGGATAAAAATTATTTTTAAATGCGGAAATATTGCCGAAAAATTGGAAATGAAAGGAAACCAAGTAGCCGGATCATCCTGGGAGGAAAGTTCCATGATCACAATGTGAAGCTCAGGAATTTTATTCTGTAAAATAATCTGACATTCGTCAAAGGATAAAATATTAAATTTTACATTGGAATACAGGGACGTGAGACTGTGGTATACCTGTAAAAAATCAGAAGAGTCAATTTTTTTGCATAACCAATATCCTATGTATTTCAATGAAATCACCTCTCAGAATGGTAAAATATAATATAAATTATACGGGAAGACGGATGGGATGACAATAAGAAACATATAGCGGTAAAAATGATTTCGCCGCCAGATGCTTAAAATGAGCGGAAAGACGAGAAAGCTTAGAAATCAGGAGGAAAAACAATGGAATCATTTGATAGATTATTTTCGAGGAATGAAAAACAGGAAGCGCCGAAAAAGACATTAGATGAACTTGTTCGGATTTCTTTAGATATCCTTATTGAAAAAAGAGATGGTGAAACACCCGGGATCACTTTCTCAATTCCAGGGACAAGAAATATAGCAAGACTGTACTTTGGACCTGTTGATAAAAGAAAGGGTGCAAGATGGCATTATACAGTGGGAGTATATAAAGAAGGCACAGATATGCTGGTTTCCCATTACTTAAAAAGCGGCACGAAAGAAGAGGTTTTTGAATATTTAAAAACGGAAGAAAATAAAAATCAGACAATTGTATCGTTAAAAACATTAAGCAAGGATGTAGAAGAGAGATGGTCCTAGTGAAAAACGGAGCATACATATTCCAACTGAGCCGGATGAATTACCTTGTTAATCAAAGGACCCGAAATGCCGCATTTTTGGAGCATTTTATCAATAGATTTTTGAAAAAAGCGGAAAATTTATAAAAAAGCGCAGACGGAATAACTTTTTAAAGTCATTTCCCGTCTGCGTCCTGTCTTTTTTATACCCACTGGAAATTTTTTCTTCCTGCCCCAATCTCAAAATGATATTTGGCGATCCCTAAGTCTACCTTGCTGTAAAATCCCTGTCCTGCCTTTGCAGAAACAGAATCTCCGTCCAGGGTAAACACAAACTTCTGCTGGTTCATGGCTGTGGGAGCCAAAAGAGCCGCATCCACTCCTTTAATAAACCACCTGGGTGCGGAAGCCGGGGCTTTCATCACCTTTTCCCTGTCTTTGGACTTATGGGCAGCGCCCTTGGTGCTGCCGTATCCAATGGAGATCACAAGACGGAGCTTTTCCCCTTCCCCTACCTGAAATGCAGATTTCTCTTTGCTGTAAGTCAATCCCACCCAGCAGGTATTAAGTCCTAAGCTCTGCGCATACAGAACCACCTTTTCCCCATAGTATCCGCATTTCTCATCTAAGCTGTCATCCTTCTTTCCAATGAGGGCAATATAATTTTTCACTCCGGAAAATTTCCCATAATGCGCCATCTTTCCCGCAAATGCCTTTGGTTCGTTCAAAATAAGCTGCATATGAAGGCCGCTCTCCTCATTGCACGCCTGAATAAAAGAGAGCAGATCTTCTTTTACCTTTCCCTCTATAGGACGGTCAGTGTACGCTCTGACCGAATGTCTGCTTTTCATTGCCTGTGATAATTCCATGTATGATTTTCCTCCTTGTATTTCTATTAGTCAGGGTTTTTACACGTAAGTATATCTATTATAGCATCCATTTGTGAAAAAAGTTTATCCATATAGAAAATCGAGATGTTTTTTAAAGAACAAAAAACCGGAAACTCGTGTATCCTTTCCTAATCACACGAACTTCCGGTTTTTGTTACTGCTTCTTTAAGCAGGTATTATTTCTTATTAATATATCCCTTTGCTTTCAGGGTCTCTGCACAAAGGATCGCACCGCCTGCTGCGCCTCTCACGGTATTATGGGAAAGACCGATAAATTTAAAATCATATACCGTATCTTCACGGAGACGTCCAACAGATACGCCCATTCCACGCTCATAATCTACATCCTCAGTTACCTGCGGACGATTGTCTTCTTCCAGATACTGGATAAACTGCTTAGGAGCGCTTGGCAGCTCTAATTCCTGGGGAACGCCTTTAAATTCTTTCAAAGCACGGATCAACTGCTCTTTCGTAGGTTTCTTACGGAATTTTACGAATACAGCCGCTGTATGTCCATTTAATACAGGAACACGTACACACTGACAGGTGATCACCGGTTCTGTGGCAGGTACGATTTCTCCGTCTACGATTTTTCCCCACAGTCTTAATGGTTCTTTTTCGCTCTTTTCTTCCTCACCGCCGATGTATGGGATGATATTATGTTCCATCTCCGGCCAATCTTTAAATGTCTTTCCTGCTCCGGAAATCGCCTGGTATGTGGTAGCCACTACTTCGTAAGGCTCAAACTCTTTCCATGCAGTAAGAACAGGCGCATAACTCTGGATGGAGCAGTTTGGTTTTACAGCGATAAAACCTCTGGTAGTTCCAAGACGTTTTTTCTGTACATCAATGATCTCGAAATGCTCTGGATTGATTTCCGGCACTACCATCGGAACGTCCGGCGTCCATCTGTGAGCACTGTTATTGGATACTACAGGAGTTTCTGTCTTCGCATAAGCATCCTCAATGGCACGAATCTCTTCTTTAGACATATCCACTGCTGAAAATACGAAATCGACTGTTTCTGCAACCTTTTCTACTTCATTTACATTCATTACCACGATATTTTTTACCGCCTCAGGCATAGGGGTATCCATTTTCCATCTTCCGCCGACAGCCTCTTCATAGGTTTTTCCGGCGCTTCTAGCACTTGCTGCCAAAGTTACCACTTCAAACCACGGATGATTCTCTAAAAGAGAAATAAATCTCTGTCCTACCATACCGGTAGCTCCTAAAATACCAACTCTCAGCTTATCACTCATAACAATCAATCTCCTCACATTTTTTATTTCCTGCCTAAGTCCTCTCTTTAAAGCTCACCCGTCCGGCAGGCGTATGTCTCTGCATGGCATACATTTGTCTTTCTTGTACATACTATACTAATTTCTGCGAAATTGCAAGTATTTTTTCAATTTTTTTCGAGATATTCCCTTTCTTCCCTGATCACTTGCTTCATTACATCCGGTCCGGGAGCTCCGTAGGTCTCTCTCTTTTCTACACAGGTGCACATGCTGATTGCCTGATAAATGTCCTCCTGAAAAACAGGGCTGATCCGCTGGTATTCCTCGAGAGGAAGCTCATCCAAGGAAATCTCCTTTTCAATACAGAGCAGAACAAGCTGCCCTACAATACCGTGTGCATCCCGGAATGGAACTCCATGATTTACCAGATAATCCGCCGCATCTGTTGCATTGGTAAAGCCATTTTTCGCGCTTTTTTCCATGTTTTCTTTCCTAAACTGCATAGAAGATACCATTCCTGTAAATAAGGCCAGGCATCCTTTTACTGTATCAATGGCGTCAAAGGTCAGTTCTTTATCCTCCTGCATATCTTTATTATAAGCCAGAGGAATGCCCTTCATTGTGGTTAAGATGGACATAAGCGCGCCGTAAACTCTCCCTGTCTTTCCTCTTACCAGTTCGGCAATATCCGGATTTTTCTTCTGAGGCATAATGCTGCTTCCTGTGCTGTAGGCGTCATCTATCTCCACAAAACCATATTCATTGGAATTCCATAAAATAATCTCCTCAGAAAATCTGCTTAAATGCATCATAACCGTAGACAAAGCGCTTAAAAGCTCGATAATATAATCTCTGTCCGAAACCGAATCCATACTGTTTCTTGTAGCTTCATCGAACCCTAAAAGCTGTGCAGTGTACGCCCGGTCAAGGGGATAAGTAGTCCCTGCAAGGGCTCCTGCCCCTAGCGGACAGGTGTTCATTCTCTTTTTAATATCAAAAAGCCTCCCTCTGTCTCTCCGAAACATTTCAAAATAAGCCCCTATATGGTGGGCAAGGGTCACCGGCTGGGCTTTCTGAAGATGCGTGAATCCTGGCATATATGTATGGACATTTTCCTCCATGATCTTAAGAAGTGCTTCAAGAAGATGTTTCAGCTCTTCATCAATCTCTGCGATCTCATCTCTTATATAAAGCTTCATATCCAGCGCCACCTGGTCATTGCGGCTTCTCCCTGTATGAAGCTTCTTTCCCGCGTCTCCGATGCGGTCGATCAGGTTTGCCTCCACAAAGCTGTGTATGTCTTCATACTGGGAAGTGATCTCTAATTTTCCTTCTTTCACATCTTCTAGAATCCCATCCAGGCCGGCAAGTATCTTTTCTTTTTCTTCTTCTGTAAGGATTCCCTGTTTCGCCAGCATGGTTACATGTGCTTTGCTTCCTCTGATATCCTGCTGATAAAATTTTTGGTCAAAAGATATCGAAGCGTTAAAATTGTATACGAGCTGATCCGTTTCTTTTGTAAAACGTCCGCCCCAAAGCTGTGCCATATACGATTCCTCATTTCTTTCTAGATTTTTTAGACAATTTTCTGCTGTTTTCCAATCTGAACTGCAGCTTTTGCACTGTCCTTTACTTTTTTATCTTTTATTATCGTCTGATAGTTTATCACATTTCCGTGTAAAATCAAAGAGTTTCATATAAAAAACTGCACTTGAAGGAATTAGAAAATCGTATATAATTCTACTGCAAATTTCGTAAATAATCCAAAACCATTTCTTGCCTTTTCACATGGAAATCCCAGTGATCGGGGCATAGAAACAACAGAGAGATTGCAGAAGTTCCAGACATTTTTTTAAAGGCAAAAATTTCTTGACAATCAGCAGGATAAAGAATATGATATACAACGTATTGTATATTATGCAGTCAAATAAATCTATGTATACAGGAGAAAATCATTATCATGAGCGAGCTTGAATACACCGTGGCAAGAAAGATTATCCGCATGGGAAATATGATCGTTGCCAGACGAAATCAGCAGATCCGGGAACTCGGACTGACAGCCGAACAGGCGGATGCTCTTCTGTTTTTCCGAAAAAGCGAGGGAAAATCAGCTGTAGACTTAAAAAGACATCTTGGAATATCACATCAGGCCGCCAGAGGCATTATCGAACGGTTGGCAGAAAAGAATCTGCTGATACTGACCGTATCAGAGGAGGATGCACGTTATAAAAAAGTTTTCCTTACAGAAGACGGTAAAAATCTATGCCGCAAAATGATAAAAAACGGCACACATACAGGAAGCAGGCTTTTGTATGGTTTAAGCGAGGAAGAAAAACAGGCATTCTGCAGCACGATCGATCTTGTTTTAAAAAATATGGGTGCTGAATGATTCAATTTATAAGCAAATGTACAACATATTGTATATATAATTTCTGTATACATACAAAAAAGTTAAATGGGAGGGACTATCTATGACAGCAAAAGGAAATATATCAAAACGTCTGATTTTTTATATCCTGGGGCTCAATTTCATTGCCATAGCATTGGTTTTAAATATTCGATACAATTTGGGCGTAGCTGCATTTAGCTCAGTTATGTATTCTATATCTAGTATTTATGGAATATCCTTAGGAATTGCTTCAATTATCTGCTATTTAATATTTGTTCTGGCGCAATGCATTTTATCAAGAAAAATTACAGCCATATACCTGATCGAAATACCCTTTTCCTTTGCTTTTGGATTCCTAACTGATTTTTATGATATGATCATACCAGATTTCACGGCAATTCTGCCAATTCGGGTAATTTTATTCCTTGCCACCATGTTTTTAACGGCACTGGGTGTTTTTCTTTACGTCAACGCAGCATTTATCATGATCCCTACAGAAGGAATTGTAGAAACTATTTCTAAAGTTTTCAGTTCCCGATTTTCTCTTGTTAAAAACATTTTCGATATTTCCATGGTTGTAATCAGTGTTCTGCTGTGCCTTTTTTACCGCACACCGCTGTACGGCATTGGAGCAGGAACGATTTTGTCAGCATTCTGCATTGGAAGGATCATAAAGATCTATGAATCCTTTCTTTCGATTCCAGGGAATCCAAAAACAGTAAACGTCAAGGAAGAAATATACCCTGAAAATAATTGAGCGGATGGAATTCACCCTTTCCTCACATTCCTTCAGCAGCAATTAAAGACAAAACTATTTCCTCGTTTATAACCAAAAGAAGGATATCGCCTTCAGCAATATCCTTCTTTTATCCGTATTTTCCTTTCATAAAATTTTCCGTTTTCACCATCGGGGCAAACTTACTTCAGGATACCTGCATTTTTTCCATAAATTTCCAGATAATCAGAAATTGCATTCAGCTTGCTCTGTGCTGTCTGCATAACGGTCTGGGTTTTTACATAGGCTCCGCCTGTAAGGCATCCATTGGCATATAACTGTTCTGCAAGACTATGTACGCTGTCATACTGGCTTCTTCCCTTAACCAGCAGCGACATGCAGGTGTTATACACATCCTGACATCTCTGTGCATCTTCCAGCGGCTCCAAGCTGGAAACCTCTGCAACAAGGCTGTCCACGCAGGTGATAAGCTTTTCCAGTTCCGTACGCATTGGCTGTGGTATATCCGTCACATCTTCCCACTGTGAGTCGCCACTTCCAGGTTTTTCCTCGTCGTCGGAATCTCCTAATCCGGCGGAATCTCCCGGCTCTTCCACTTCCGGTTCATCCACTGAAGCTCCACCATCATTTCCTCCCAGATCTTCTCCCGGATCTTCCTCCTCCGGAATCTGGGGTGCCTGATCGGAATCCTCCCCTCCTGGTATCTGGATATCTGATGTACCCTGATCTGTTCCGGTCATGCCGGAACCATCCTGCTGCGCCTGATCGCCGCCAGCCACCACATTTGTGATGCCCCCATCTAATGACTGACTGGAATCTGCGGCAGAATTTTCTAAGGAATCTTCTTGGTCAGTAAAATCCTGACCTTTATATGGTCTTATATCATTTCCCGTTCTTGCAGACTGGGTATCTTCTGTATCGTTTACTGCCAGACGGATCTCTTCCTTTGAATCCGTTTTTTCTTCACTGGATTCTTTAGGCTCCGCTTTCTGTGCAACATACTCGGAAACATCCACAGACTCCTCTTCCAAAAGCCTGGTAATCTCCGATATGCTCAGTCCTGCCAGTTCCTCTACCGTAAAGTCCGGTCTCTTAAGAATCAGTTTCTGGATAAAACATGCTTTTCCAGGTGAAATTCCGTACTTCATGGCAAGCTCAGAAATAGAATCGCTTGTTTCATAAGACTGATGATAAACAACGCCCTTGATCTGCTCTTCTTTCAAAGTTTCTTTTACATTGTCTGCAACCATTAACTGTAATTCTGTGGATCTCTCCTTATCTCCCTGAGAAACAGAGATCAGCACAGAACTGCTCTCCTGATCCAGATAGCCATCGCTTACCATGGCATCTACCAGGGTGCTTACTGCCTCTTCCAGTTTGGCATGTTTCAGATCGTCCCCTACGTCGTCCAGAATCTTTACCCCATCTGCGTTTAACGCATTTAAACGGACGACCCGGTCGCTGCGGTTTATCTCCAGCTCCAGGCTTGGATTCACATCGATCTCAACAACGGAATCCACCTTGAGGATCATCTGATACACGCCTAATCCTAAAATCAGCACACAGCAGGCTGCCACCAATGCTGCCGTTCGTGCGGCTCTCATCCAAAAGTTTCTGTTACCCTCGGACTTCTCCTTCGTCATCCAGACTTCCGTCTCCAGTCTTGGACTATTGTCAGCTAAAACCTTCTGGAATACATCAGGTGCCATTTGATTTATGCCCCGATGGATTCTGCTTTCTATATCATTCACCTGACTCCACTCCTTCCATATAATTTTTTAGCTTTTTAAGCCCTCTGCGGTATTTTGATAAGACCGTCGAAAGAGGAATTTCTAATAGGGAAGCGATTTCTCTGTGTTTCATTCCGGAATTCGCATGGAGAAGGATAATATTTCTTTCCTCCTCCGTAAGGACAGAAAATGCCCCTTCAAGCGCAATCCTGTCGTCATGATTCTCCACACTGGAGAAATCAAGGCCGCTGTCATGAAGAGCGTCCATTGACGTAACATCAAGCGCTGTTTCCCTGCGGATTTTCATATATGCAAGGTTCTTAGCTATGGTAAAGATCCATGCCAATGGCTTTCCCTCCTTCTTTTTATAGAGGTGGGCGCCGTTCTTAATATTTATGAATGTATCCTGCAGGATGTCTTCCGCATCCTGCTGATTTTTCAAAATAGAAAGAAGCAGTGCGTATACTGCCTGGTAACTGGCATAATATAGCTTTTCCAAAGCCTGCATATCACCTTCTGCAATTCTGGAAATCCATTCTTCTTGAATCGTAGCTGATAAGCGTACGGTTTCGTTTTGTTCATCCGGAATTACACAAAACAAAATCATATCTTCACCTGTTATTGATTTCCCTTTCTGATACTATAATGCACGAGAAGCCCATTTTATTGCATCGAAAACAAAAAAATTTTAATTTTTTTTATTTTTTTTCGAGAAAACGCATCCACAGTAGTCCTGACGGTACAGATTGTACTGTCTGGAGAGCTCAATAGAGCGTTTATATCCGTTTTTTTTCTTAAAATCGGAAGGAAGATGCTCTACTTTGTAAATATCTGCCAGTTCCTCACCGATCTCATTAATCTTTGCCGCGTTTTTTAAAGGGCTGATGGACAAGGTGGTAGTAAAATAATCGTATCCGCCTTCTTTCGCTCTCCTGGCTGCCTCCTCCATCCGCATCCGGTAGCAGGCAAAGCACCGTATTCCGCCTTCCGGTTCCTCCTCCATGCCTTTTGCCATGGCAAAGAAATCCTGGGGACGGTACTCTCCCATCTCCACTTTTACCGGATGGACAAATTCCATTTCAGACACCAGCCTGCACAGCTCTTCCACCCGCTTTTCATATTCTTCGCTGGGAGAGATATTCGGATTATAAAAAAATATGGTAATCGCAAAATACTGAGACAGATACTCCAGCACGTAGCTGCTGCACGGCGCACAGCAGGCGTGGAGATAAAGCCTGGGAATCCGTCCCTCCTTTGTATTCTCAGCGAGAAGTTTTTCCAGTTCTTTTTGGTAGTTTCTGTTCACCGATCCGTTCTCCCATCTTTACAAGTGTTTCATATCCGTTTTCTGAATTTTCCACCAGGTCAAAATCCAGTCTCACCTTATCCGGCTGAAGAAGCAGAAGCACTGTAGATCCTCCAAAAGCAAAAAAGCCCGCCTCCTGCCCTTTTTTTACTTCGCAGGCTTCTTTATGATAATTATGGATCTTACCTACCAGCAAAGCTCCCACTTCCATCATAAGAATGGTTCCCAGGTACTTTGTCTTAAGAAGGGTATACTCCCGCGTGTTTTCTGCATATACCGGCAGCGCTTCATTGGCTGTGGGATTTCCTGAATGGAGTTTTCCCGCAAGATGCACGTTAGGAGATTTCAGCCCGCCTGCTGCATAGCAGTACCTGTGGCAATCCTCCACTGTCAGACGCAGGATCACCCCATAACCGCCCTGGTACCGCCTGGCAATACTGGAGTTCCTTAAAAGCTGCTTCAGAGTGTAAACCGTATCTTTAATATAAAATCTGGAATCTCTTCCAATTCTGCAGACAGTGGCCTTGCCGTCACAGGGGCTTATCAGGATCCTATCGTCTCCAGCCAAAGGCCTTGCCTCCGGCCGTACCTTCCGGGTAAAGAAATCATTATAAGAACAATATTCTTTTTCCTCGTACTCTGTCAGATCGATCCGGCTGCGTTTTACAAAGCCCGGAATCAGCCCCTTAGATAACCTGGAATCCAAAAACATGCCTGCAAGAGCGGAGATAAAAGGACGGACCAGGATTTTCAGGCACAGCCTTCCGCCCCAGTCCGTATATAAATGCCTGATCAGCCTGTCCCTGTCCTTTTCCTCTATGGTGATATTCCCTTTTCTATCAATATATTTCATCCACTTCACATCCTGTCGCATAAGTTTCCCTGATAGAACAAAAAATCGTATTCTTAATCCCATTTTACACTAAATATGCCTCCTTCGCAAGCCCAGGGTATTTTCTTTCTCCGCATCCTATGGCAGGCGGCGGTTTTAATGTAACAGGCAGCTTTTCTTGTCCATACAGATCCTTGGGACAAATGCGAAAAGCAATTGTTTGCTATCACAGCCTTATAAAGGCGCATATGATAAAATAAAGAAAAATGGAGGCGAAGCAATGAAGCCACTTTTGGAAGTAAAGGACGTTTGTCTTTCCTATCACAGCCTGTCCGGGGAAACTGCCGCCCTTTCCCATATATCCTTCGATCTGATGCCGGGAGAATTTCTTGCCATCGTCGGGCCTTCCGGCTGCGGAAAATCCACCCTTTTAAACCTGATCTGCGGACTTTTAAAAGCAGAACAGGGGACCATCCTTATGGACGGCGTTCCTGCAGCTTCCGGAAATTCCCGTATTGGGTACATGCTGCAGAAAGATTATCTCCTGGAATGGCGCAGTATCTATAAAAATGTGATACTTGGCCTTGAAGTGCGTCATGAACTCACACCTGAAAAACTTGCCTATATTGAGGAAATGCTTGTCACCTATGGTTTGGACAAATTTAAAAATGCCCGTCCCTCCCAGCTTTCCGGAGGCATGAGGCAAAGGGCAGCCCTTATCCGTACCCTCGCCTTAAAACCGGATCTCCTTCTTCTGGATGAACCATTCTCAGCCCTGGATTATCAGACCCGCCTAAATGTCAGCGACGATATCGGCCGGATCCTGCAAACCGAACACAAACCCGCCATCCTTGTGACCCATGATATTTCAGAAGCCATCAGCATGGCAGACCGGGTCATCATTCTCTCTAAAAGACCTGCCACCATCCAAAAGATCGTACCTATCCAACTGGAAATAGAAAACCGGACACCTCTTTCTTCAAGAAACGCGCCCGGCTTTAAATCCTACTTTAACCTGATCTGGAAGGAGCTGAACAAAAATGTATGAGCCCTCAAAGGCCCAAAGGCAGTATCTTCTGCACAAAAAACGGGAGAAGCAGTTTATCGCCGTCTCCCGTATTCTTCTTTTTCTTCTTTTCCTGGCATTATGGGAGGTTTCCGCAAGACTGAACTGGATCGATTCATTCATCTTCGGAAGCCCTTCTCTTATTGCCGGAACCTTTATACAGATGTGTATGGATCAGTCTCTGTTTTCCCATATCGGCATTACCCTTGCAGAGACACTTATCAGTTTTTTTCTGGTCGTTCTTTTGGGGATCGGCACTGCTGTCCTTCTCTGGGCATGCCCGAAACTTGCCCAGATCCTGGAACCTTATCTTGTAGTCCTGAACAGCCTGCCTAAGTCCGCCCTGGCCCCGCTGCTGATAGTTTGGCTGGGGGCAAACATGAAAACCATTGTGGTTGCTGGCATGTCAGTAGCCATTTTTGGCTCCATCATCAATCTTTATACGGGCTTTTGCGAAATCGACCCAGAAAAAAGAAAACTGATCGCCACTTTAGGCGGCGGAAAAAAAGATGAACTTTTTAAGATCGTCCTCCCTTCCTCCGTTCCTTTGATCTTAAGTAATATGAAAGTAAACATCGGCCTTTGCCTGGTAGGCGTGATCATCGGAGAATTTATCGGTGCAAGAAAAGGATTAGGCTATCTGATCATCTATGGAAGCCAGACATTCCCTTACATGTACATACTGAAAGGATCTGCATCCTCTCTAATCCTCCCTTTTTATAGGAAGGTATACCTCCACCTCCTGCCCATCCTGGGTGATATTCAGACGTCCCTTATGGGATTTCACAATCTGCTGTACGATCCGAAGCCCCATAATGTGAACTCCCTTAGGCGGTTCTTTTTCCCCAAGGATAGACTCCCGCACAGACAACGGGATACCCTTTCCTGTATCTGCCACAGAAATAAGGATGTTCTCCCCTTCCTGCCGGCATTTTACAGTAATCCTGCACCCTTGTGGATTATGGCGGATGGAATTTTGTATCAGATTTCGCAGGGCCCGTTCCAAAAGCTGCACGTCTCCTAAAAGCTCCGTCTGTTCCAGCGTTCTGTCCATATCCAGCTCCAGCTCGTACCCTTCATCCTCTTCCCTATTTAAAAATTCTGCCACCACACGGCGAAGCAGGGCTGCCGGGCGATAGGCTTCCACCCGCAAAGGCTGCATTTCATAGGCAAGCTTACTTGTGAGATTTAAATCTTCGATCAGCTGCCGGATCCGGATACTTTGCT
The DNA here is from genome assembly GCA_938028845.1 of uncultured Blautia sp. Lineage (GTDB taxonomy): Bacteria > Bacillota > Clostridia > Lachnospirales > Lachnospiraceae > Blautia_A. Next base: position 5,749 of record CALIZJ010000282.1, on the reverse strand, counting down.
CCTTTATAATCTTTGCCTGGTTCCTCTCCCGTTCCGTAAGGTTCCCGCTTTCCTCCAGATCCTCCGCGTAGCCTAAGATCATGGAAAGAGGCGTGCGGATATCATGGGAAACTCCTGCGATCCACTCTGTTCGGGCAGTATCCCTTCTGGCAATATCCTTTTTCTGTTTTTCCAGGAGCAGGGAAATACGGTTTAACTGTTCCCCAACTTCCTTTACCACGCCTTTGGGATGAATATTTACAGCGGTCCCTTCCGATAATTTTTCTATTCCATAATTAATAGGAAGCAAAGATTTATGAAATTTCCGGCTCATAACAAACAAAATGATCAGAATCGCTCCTATATCCACCCACAGTATAACTGGAACCGCACGCGCTAATGTTTCCATGTCACTCCGTTCCCAGGTCAGACTGTACTTTGCCTGCGTCCCTTTCTCGTTTCCCACTGCCAGAAGCCCAAGCTCTGTATCCCACACTTTCATAGGATAATCCTCCAGATACCATCGGGCAAAGGACGCCACATCTGCCAGGTCATACCTGTGATTTAAATTTTCCGGGAGATTCCAGGAAAATAAGATTTCCCCGGTGTTTTCATCCAAAAGCATGGCAAAAACCGCCTCCGTCTGTGTCAGATATGCTTTGCCCTCCTCTGACAGCGCATATCCCTCTTGTGTTTTCTCTACTATCTGCTCTGCTGTAGCCCGAAAACGCATGACAGGAAAACGCTCTTCCTCTTTTTCTGCAAGAGTATTTGCCATTAAAACCATCAGAGCAGCCAGATTAATAAAAACAAACAGGATCACAAGGCCAATGGCAGTTCCCAGATACCGTCTGTATATTTTCAGCAGTCCTTTCATTTTTCCTCCTTCCTGACTGGCTTACCCCGTCATCCAAACAACTCCGAAGTATATTTCTAAACACTTTAAGCTTACGGTCTGGCCATTTTATACCCCAGACCCCGGACCGTAAGCAGATATTTGGGATGGGAAGGATCTGCCTCCACTTTTTCACGCAGCCGCCGCATATGAACCATCAGCGTATTTTCATAGCCGTAATAACCATCTCCCCAGATTGTTTCGCATAACGCATCAAAGGTAACGATATTTCCTCTGTTTTCCGCCAGTTTCTTCAGCAATAAAAGTTCCTTGGCGGTAAGGGCTGTCTCTTGGCCGCCCTTTTTCGCCACAGCGCTTCCGAAATCAATCTGGCACTCTCCAAGAACCAGTTTCTCTGTCCCCTCTTTTTTCTCCTGAAAATGATAGGTCCTTCTTAATATGGCACTCACCCGAAGGATCAGCTCTTTCATTAAAAAGGGTTTCGTCATATAATCATCCGCCCCAAGGCCCAGTCCCAACAGCCTGTCCTCATCTTCATCCCTGGCAGAAAGGAACAGCACCGGCGCTGCTGACTGTTCCCGCAGCTCCTCCATAAAAGAAAAACCGCTTCCGTCAGGAAGGTTTACATCCAAAATCCAAAGCCTGACTGCATCTCCCGCAAGGTGCTCCCTTGCCTGGCTTACGCTATGCACTGCGCTTATATTAGAAAAGCCTGCCTTTTTCATCAGCTCTAATACCATGGTACAAAGCTCTTTATTATCGTCCACGAAAAGAATCCGGCTCTCAAAAATGTCCGTCATTTTGTATCCTCCTCTCTTCTTTCCTATTATAATATATTTTTCTTTTCCCGCCAGAGCTTTCGGAAAAATTTAAGGTAAAAGTAAGGCTGGCTTCATCTGGATGTAAGGAAGCCCCTCTATCATAAGTACCATCAAAAAGATCTTATTCAGAAAGGATGACAACAATATGAATTATGCAGTCGAAACCCACGGTCTGACCAAGATATATTCCGGTCAGCATTGTGTTAACCATGTAAATCTTCAGATTCCCCAATACAGTATCTATGGTTTCTTAGGTCCAAACGGAGCAGGAAAGAGCACTACCATGAAAATGATCCTTGGCCTTTGCAAACCAAGCCAGGGAACCGTCTCCATCTTTGGGAAAAATTTTTCCCAGAAAAACCGGCTGGAGATTTTAAAACAGACTGGCTCACTTATCGAATCCCCCTCCTATTACGCCCACCTCACCGGAAAGGAAAACCTTTCTCTGGTGTGTATGCTGAAAAATGCTCCGGAATCTGAAATCGACCGGGTCCTTCACATAGTACGCATGGAAAAGCAGAAAGATAAAAAGGCCGGGCAGTATTCCCTGGGTATGAAACAGCGCCTGGGGTTAGCTGCCGCCCTGATCGGATCTCCTAAACTTCTTTTGCTGGATGAGCCTACCAATGGCCTGGACCCAGCAGGTATTCAGGAAATGCGGGATCTCATCTGTTCTCTTCCAAAGAAATACGGGATCACAGTCATGGTCTCCAGCCATCTTTTAAGTGAAATCGACCAGATGGCCACCCATACAGGAATTATTGACAAAGGCGTCCTTATCTTTCAGGACACCCTAAAAGCCCTCCACCAAAAAAGCGGGTGCAAGCTCCGCCTCCATACCACAGACGACAATCTTGCCGCGAATATATTAAGCGCCAAAGGGATTCCCGTCCGTTACACTTCCGACCGGCGTTCTCTTTTGCTTGCAGATAACGGGGACGAAAGCACCGCCGCTTCCATCGCCTGTCTCGTCCATCAGGAAGTAGGCATCCTTCGTCTGGAAGAAATGGAAAATTCTCTGGAGGAAATCTTCCTGTCACTTACCGGAAAGAAGGTGAGCCTTTAATGACAGTTTTTCTTACGGAAATTAAAAAATGCCGGGGACGGAAATTATGGTTTGTATATCTGTGTGCTTTTGCCGTGATGCTTTTATGGATTGGAGGCGCCATCGCACGCAATCCTCTTGGCCCAAAGGAGGCCGCTTCCGGGTATTACTACCTTTTATTAAACTATACGTTAATGAACCTGATCTTTTTTCCTATTGTCCTTGCTACAGCAGCCAGCCGTGTCTGCGATATAGAAAACAAAGGAAATACTTATAAACAGCTTTTTACCATGCAGTCAAGGCTGAGTCTTTTCCACTGCAAACTGGTGTTAAACGGCATCTACATTTTTATTTTCTGCCTTGGAGAGACCGGTTCCATATACGCTATGGGAAAGATCTTCCATGTGACACAGGCAGTTCCCTTGAAACTGATGGCGCTGTTCTTTCTCTCTACCTTTGCAGTCAGCCTTGTGTTATATACCATGCAGCAGGTGCTTTCCCTGCTTATGACAAACCAGCTTATGCCTTTATTCATCGGACTTATGGGAACCTTTACCGGAGTCTTTACCGCCTTTTTCCCAAACACTATACTGACTTCTCTGGTGCCCTGGGGATATTACGCGGTGTCCAGCCCAATTGTAATGAATTATGCCAAAGGGGAGACCAGCTTTGCCATTGTTCCTCTTCCCTGGGGACAGCTTTTGGGCTTTCTTATTTTCGGTCTGGCATTTTATGTGATTGGCGTCAAAATGTACTTAAAAAAGGAGGTCTAGCCAAATGCTGTTTTCTTGTATCAAAGGAGAAAATTTAAAACTAAAACGTTCCTTTATCTGGATTGCTTTTTTCCTGCTGCCCTTGATCCCTGCTTTTATGGGCATGAATAACTATCTGAACAATCTGGGCATCCTCACCAATGACTGGTATTCTCTGTGGACTCAGGAAACCTTATTTTATTCCAATTTTTTCTTCGCGCCTATGGCAGCTATTTACTGCGCTTATCTCTGGCGCGTAGAAAATTTTAACCATAACCGGAACTCCCTAATGACCATGCCGGTTCCCGTAACCTGCATTTTTCTGGGAAAACTTTTAAGTGCTTTTTTCGTAGTGATCCTGACACAGTTTTGGGTGGGCGTTCTTTTCCTGATTACAGGAAAAATCGCAGGGCTTCCCGGTCTGCCGCCTTTGGTTATCCTGATCTGGCTCATGCGGGGGCTTCTTGGGGCTCTGGCAGTCACTGCCCTGCAATGTGTCCTTTCCATGCTGATCCGCAGTTTCGCCCTTCCGGTAGGTATCGCTGCCCTTGGCAGTATTACAGGACTGATCGCTGCAAATACAAAAGTTGGTTATTTTTACCCTTATTCTCTGATGATTTTCGGCATGAATGCCAATAAATCTGACGATGTACTTGGAAGTACTCTCACACTCTTTATTGTGAGCAGTATCTTCTATACAATTTTATTCACTGTTATAGGAATTTTGATATTGAAAAAAAGAGATGTAAAAGGCTGAAATTATTCCAGAAGACTCCTATATTTTTGTAGAATTATCTTGAATTATATGATAAAATAAAGATGTTCTAAATATTCTTTACAAATCCAATATAAAGGAGGTTCCTATGAAAAAGAGAGTTTGCGCCGTATTTACGGCAGTTCTTCTGGGCGTTACTGCTCTTCCTTCCAGCGCCTTTGCGGCAGAATCTTATCAGGAAGCGGAGAAAGCGGCATTTAGTGAAATTGTTACGGATTTCGTTTCTTCATATGCCGACAGTCTGAACAATTATGAAGCATCCCTTGCCGGATCTTACGGTGATTTTACCATTACCCTTGGAGATGCCGGACGCGGTCTGTTAGGTATGATGCTGCCTGTGGATATTTCCTGGCTGGATAACCTGAAGCTTTCCACAGATGTAAGCATAAAAGACGGGCAGATGGGCGAAGTTTTAAATGTATCTTTAAATGGTACGGATATCTGCTCCGTAGAACTGTATTCCGATTTTAAAACAGGAGATGTCCTTACAAGAATTCCGGAATTATCCGAAAGCTACCTAAAAGCCAGCATGCAGGATATGGTCCAGGACACGCTGACAGAAGAAGATGTCTCTGCATCTATTTCAGCGGACGATTTAATGAATTATATGAATCTATATGAAAACATTTTGGAATATCTTCCTTCAGCAGATGCACTGGAAAATCTTCTGGATACTTATGGTACAATCCTTATCGAGGGAATGACTGAGGGCGAAACCGGCTCAGAAACCTTGGCCGTATCCGAAATCAGCCAGGAATGTACAACCTTTGAAGGCGTTCTTAACAATGCTGATGCTACAGCTACTTTGGAAACCATCCTTTCTCAGGCACGGGAAGATGAAAATATCCGTGAAATTTTAACAGGTCTGGAAGGCATTGGTACCGGGACAGAAGATCTTTATCAGCAATTCCAGGATGGTGTGGATTCCTTATCTGCAGATTTGGCCGAAAGCGTAGAAGACGATGGTTCCGCACTTGTTTCCAAAATCTGGGTAGACGATACAGATAAGATCGTAGGCCGGCAGCTTTCCCTTTTGACAGCAGACGGCGCTTCTGATCCTCTTTTCACCTACCAGACTCCGTCAAATGGGGATGAACGCGGTTTTCTTATGGAACTTGGCAGCGAAGAAAGCACTATTTCTCTGACAGGAAGCGGCACGGTAAACAACGGCATAATGGACGGAAGCTATTCATTCCTTATAGATTCCCAGCCAACCCTTTCTATCGAGCTGTCCGACTATGATACAGAAACTGCAGCAGAAGGAAAGATAAACGGCGTTTATACGATTTCCTTCCTGCCTTCCGCAATTGCCGATGCATCCGCTGCTGAAGGGGCATCTTCCGATATCGTAAGTTCAAGCGTATTAGCAGGCTTTTCCCTTGCTGTTACCCTTTCATCCGGCGAGACAGATTTCTCTGCCACTGCAGATATTTTAAGCGCCGGGGAATCCCTGCTGAGCTTAAGTTTCTCTGCCGATCAGGGAGAAGGCACGGAAATCCCGGATTTTACGGCAATATCAGA
>CALIZJ010000281.1 GCA_938028845.1 uncultured Blautia sp. | reverse complement strand
TTCGGTTTTTAAATGCTCTGTCCAGGATTTTGCCACGATTTCAGTGGAATTCCAGAGCGTACCGTCCACATCAAAAATGATACTGTCCATGTATAAAGTCCTTTCTGAAAAAGTGATTCTGTTACCGGTATGGTGGGGCCAGTAACTTATGTGCTTCATTGTATCGAAGAAAAGAGAAAAAAGCAACTGCCTTTTTCGTGATTTTATGTTATGATAAGAATGTCCCGTTTCTTTTTACTGGCACATGGGTGAAAAGAAACGGCGCTATATCAGGTATGTCAGAATGAGGAAAATATGAAATACGAGAACATAAGAAAAGGAAAATTTCTTGACAGGCCCAACCGGTTCATCGCCCATGTGGAACTTCAGGGAAAGATCGAAACGGTCCATGTAAAAAATACGGGAAGATGCAGGGAGCTTTTGATTCCCGGAAATGAAGTCATCCTGGAGGAAAGCAAAAATCCGGCAAGAAAGACGAGATATGACCTGGTCTGTGTATGCAAGCAGGGAAGATGGATCAATATGGATTCTCAGATCCCTAATAAAGCGGCAATGGAATGGATCCAAAAGGGAGGACTTTTCCCGGAGAAAGTATCTGTAAGACCGGAAAAGAAATATGGAAATTCCCGTTTTGATCTTTATGTGGAATCTTTAAGGAGAAAAGCATTTATTGAAGTAAAGGGCGTCACTTTGGAGGAAGAGAATGTGGTACGTTTCCCCGATGCCCCTACTCTGCGGGGAGTTAAGCATGTGGAAGAGCTTATAGAATGTATGGAGGATGGATATGAGGCTTATCTGCTGTTTGTTATTCAGATGCAAGGAGTAAAATATTTTGCCCCAAACTGGGATACACATCCAGAGTTCGGGGAATGTCTGGTAAAAGCTGACAGGAAAGGGGTAAAGATCCTGGCATATGATTGTCTGGTTACAGAGGATACCATGGAAATTTGTTCCCCGGTACCTGTATGTCTGGAAAGAGGAAAGAACAGCAGGTGAGAGAAAGGATAAAAGGAGTATAAAAAACAGATACATGTTAAATGATATCATAGAACCTTTGGTGGAGTGGTACAGGGAAAACAAAAGGGACCTTCCGTGGCGGGACAAAAACAATGCCTATTATACCTGGGTTTCAGAGATTATGCTGCAGCAGACAAGAGTGGAGGCTGTAAAACCTTATTTTGAAAGGTTTATAAAAGAGCTTCCCGATATTCCCTCCCTGGCAGAATGTCCAAAGGAAAAACTTTTAAAGCTTTGGGAGGGACTTGGGTATTATAACCGGGTGAGGAATATGCAGGAGGCCGCCCTTACAGTCACAGAAAAATATAACGGCCAGCTTCCCAGATCCTATCAGGAATTATTGGCGTTAAAAGGTATAGGAAGCTATACAGCAGGAGCCATTGCCTCTATCGCTTATCGTATCCCTGTCCCTGCCGTAGACGGAAATGTGCTGCGGGTATATTCCAGGATCACCGGAAGCCGGGAGGATATTACCAGGGCTGCAGTAAAAAAGAAGACAGAAGAGGCTCTTTTAAAGATTATGCCAGAGGAGGATCCGGGAGATTTTAACCAGGCTTTGATGGAACTTGGGGCTGTAATCTGTGTTCCAAATGGAGAGGCAAAATGTGAAAAGTGCCCGGTAAAAGATTATTGCAGGGCATTTAAAGAGGATATAGTAGATGAACTTCCCGTCCGCCAGCCTAAAAAGGCAAGAACAGTGGAAAAACGTACCGTGCTGGTGATCCAGGACGGGGAATATACCGCTGTGAGAAAGAGAGGGGAAGAGGGGCTTTTGGCAGGCCTGTATGAGCTTCCGAATGTAAAGGGACATATAAAAGCCAGAGATGCACTGGATATTGTAAAAGAGCTTAAAATGGATCCCTTATACATTGAAGAGCTGAAGCCGGCAAAGCATATTTTTTCCCATATTGAGTGGAGAATGATAGGATACCGTATCCGTGTTGCACAGGCAGAGCCGGTTAATGCTTCCGGATTAATTTTTATAAAAAGAAAAAGGTCAGATATGGAGTATGCCATACCATCTGCCTTTCGCGCATATGCGAAATACATGAAGGAGGAGAAAAAATGAAACTTTTAAGTATTGCGATCCCATGTTATAACTCAGAGGCATATATGGAAAAATGTGTCGATTCATTGCTTGCAGGCGGGGAAGATGTAGAGATCCTGATTGTAGACGATGGTTCTTCAGACAGAACTGCCGAGATTGCAGATGCATATGAAAAAAAATATCCAACTATTGTAAAAGCGATCCATCAGGAGAACGGCGGCCACGGCGAGGCGGTCAATACAGGAATCCGAAACGCCACAGGGCTTTATTTTAAAGTAGTGGACAGTGATGACTGGGTAAATAAAGAAGCCTATGAAAGTATCCTGAAAACCTTGGAGGAACTGATCCGGGGTCCGAAAACAGTGGATCTTTTTATCAGCAATTTTGTATATGAAAAACAGGGAGCACCCAGAAAAAAAGTCATGCAGTACCGTCATTGCCTGCCTCAGGGAGAAGTTTTTGGCTGGAATGAGATCGGTCACTTCCCGAAGGGAAAATATCTCCTGATGCATTCCATGATATACCGGACGAAGCTGCTTCATGAATGTGGCCTGGAGCTTCCAAAACACACCTTTTATGTGGACAATCTTTTCGCTTTCGAGCCTCTTCCTCATGTTAAGAATATGTATTATCTGGATGTGAATTTTTATCGCTATTTTATCGGAAGGGACGACCAGTCTGTAAACGAAAAAGTTATGATAAAAAGGATCGATCAGCAGATACGGGTGAATAAGCTGATGGTGGATGCCTTCTGTAAATGCAGTTTCTCAAGCAAGCGTCTGCGGGCATATATGATCAGTTATCTTGATATTATCACTACGGTGTCTTCTATCATGCTGATCCGCTCAGGCACAGAGGAAGGCCTGGAAAAGAAAAAGGAACTGTTAAGCTATATTAAGAATAAGGACAGAGTTTTGTATAGGAAGCTGCGCTACAGTATTTTAGGACGTGCGGCAAATCTTCCGGGAAAAGGCGGAAGAAAGATGTTTATTGCAGCCTATAAGCTGTGTCAGAAATTTTATGGATTTAACTGAGAAAAAATACCGGGAAACCTGAAAGCAGGTTTTCCGGTATTTTTTAGTGAAAGTTATAATTTATATCTTTT
>CALIZJ010000280.1 GCA_938028845.1 uncultured Blautia sp. | reverse complement strand
CAGCTGATGCCGGATATACAGTAGGTGCAAGCCATAAGCTGGTCAATAAGGGAAGCAGTTCCGCAAGCTCTTTTGCATATTCTGTATGAATGGAACCGTCACGGTTTCCCTCTTCGAGCAGCCTCTGAAAATACGGCGTAAGGATCTTATAGTTGGACTCAATGGTATTTGCCAGAATCCGGGGATTTTTCAAAATCGGCATTGACTGACGGTTTAATTCCTGCCTGGATAAGTCCTCCTGATTTAGCCGTATCATCTCCCTGAGTTTTTCCAGCCCGTTTAAGTCATTCCGCCCCATAACCTTTTCAAAAGGGTTATTTGCAAGGAACATTCTGTCTCCCACGGCATCCATAATCTCTTCCTTAGATTTAAAATGGTGGTACACAGCTCCTTTCGTCAGACCGCCCAGCCCATCTACGATATCCTGGATCGTCGTATGATCATAGCCCTTCTCTAAAAACAGCTTCTCCGCCACATCCAGAATCCTCTCCACAGTCACTTCCGGATATTTATTTCGTGCCATGCGGTAAATCCTCTCTTTCTTTACATTCATACGGTATGTATTTATTATACTTACAGAAGATAGATCTGTCAAGGCACATTCATTCTATTTCCAGGCAGCCAATACCCCATACTGCCGCCATTTCTGAAAACTTTAAATGCGCTGTCTACACCCGGCTTGTCTATAACAGCCGTCACATCTTTTTTACTGTTACTTTCACGCCCTCTTCTGTGTTTTCCACGAAAATCCCCAGATGATGCAGGTCACAGATCTTCTTTGTCAGATAAAGTCCCAGTCCAAGGTGCCGTTCCCTGCCAGAGCGGCTTTTTTCTCCAGTATAAAACATTTCAAACAAATGGGGCATATCCTCAGAAGGAATCTGATTTCCGGAATTTTCCACACATAACTGCTCTTTCCCGGTGCGTATCAGAATCCATCCCTGCTCCCTGTTGTAACTTACACTGTTTGCCAGAATATTCCATATGGCTTTTTCCAGATATCCTTTGTCTCCGTTTACGAGAAATTCTCCATCCTCCTCATAACGGATGGAAATGTTCTTTTCCCGGATCTGTTCTTCCATTCGCCCCAACTGCTCTTTCACAGTTTCCATGATATTTACCGGCTCTTTATTTAAGTGAAGCTGGTCTGAATCCAATTTTGAAATGTAAATCATCTCTTGAACCAGATGATCCATTTCTTCTGTCTGATCGATGATCCGCTCTAAATAGTATTCTCTTTTTTCCTCCACAGTATTTTCCATTAAATTCTCCGCAAATCCACGGATCACCCCTAAAGGCGTCTTTAATTCATGGGCTACTGCATTGGTAAAATCCCTGCGCATTTCCTCCAAAGCTTCCCTTTTTTTATAGGTTCTCTCTGTAACGGCTATGCACTTTATCATACAGGCAAAAGCCAGTACAAACATACAGGCATAGACATATTTCATATCGTCCATAGCTGCCAGCCATGGATATGCCCTTGTACGCAGATGCAAAGTATAGATTTCCTCTTCTTCCGTATTTCCCACAGTAATGGAAAAGGTCAAATCGGCTTTTTCTTTCGGGTCATTGCCTTGGAAATGTCCTTCGTTCAAGTAAAGATTCTGTGTTTTCTCCGGAAGCCCCTGCAGATAGGGATCTTCCATCCAGCGCTTCCACGCATCCATACCATACTGTAAATATGGGAAATGGAAAGACTCTCCCCAGCCTGTGATTTTACTTCTTTCATGTAAACTTTGTTCCTCCGCAGCATTGGTCCACTGCCATACAATGTCCCCATCTTCCGGATCGTAGTTTTCATCTCCGGTATCTCTGTCTGTCACATCATATACCGTAATTTCCGCCAAAACACCTTTTCCATCGTCTTTTGCTGCTGCGACAGACATACTATAGGGCAATTCTTCCATGTTTTCTTCTGCCTGGTAATTTGCCCACCGGTACCGTGCCAGCTCTTCCATCTCTTCTATGCTCAGATACTCCTGAAGATCATAGAAAAAATAATTTAATTTTTCATATTGTCCTACGGAAGATACACCGCTTCCCGCGGCATTTGCGCTTCTCTCCACAAGAGCGCCTTCCTGGTCATAAGCTGCGCCGGAAATCTGCTGAAACCTGTTTTGCGTTCCATTATACGGCAGATTTGACAAGAGCATACATAGGTAATTGACACAGCCTTCCTTTGTGTACTGCTCACTTTTGACGATATCGTCTGTAAAATCCATTATATACTCCCCCGTCCGCACCAGACTTCTTTCAAACTCTTCCTCATATTTCCGCTTCATAATATAAGTTCCCAAAAGCATGCTCATACAGTAAAAAGCAGTAAAGCCCACAATGATGGGGCGGATATACGGTCTTCTCCTTCTTTTTCTCTCCTCTCTCTTTCCTTTCATATCTGCACCTCCATCCTGTAGCCTGCCTTCCGCACAGTCTGTATCCTGCAGCAGCTATCCCCCAATGCTTTGCGCAGCTTTTTAATGTGGTTATCCACCACCCGTTCGTTTCCGTCAAAGTCATATCCCCAAAAACGGATCAAAAGCTGTTCCCTGCTGAAAATCCTTCTGGTATTTTCAAGGAAAAACAGCAGCATCTCATATTCCAGCGGAGCCAGAAAAATTTCTTTTTCCTTTACCCATACCTTACGCTCCTGAAGATCTGCCTGAATATCTCCCCGGCAGATTCTCTGCTGGGGCAGGTTTCCCCGAAGACGCCCCATCATTGCCATTGCTTTTGCATAAAGGACCGGGAGAGAAAAAGGCTTTGTCACATAATCGTCTCCGCCCAGCGCATACCCGTTTAATTCATCTTCTTCCATCACCCTCGCGGTGATAAAAAAGATCGGTACATCGCTGATTTCCCGTATTTTCCGGCAGACTGTAAATCCATTCTTTTTCGGAAGCATAACATCCAATAAAACCAGCTGGTAATTTCTTTCCTTAAAAAATTCCAATGCCTCTTCTCCATCCCCGGCATTCTCTGTTTCCCAGCCCTTGCTTGTAAAATAGTCGGTGATTCCCTCTGCAAGCAGGGCATCATCCTCCACAATCAATAGGCGAAGCACCAAAACCCCCTCCTTTTGTTTCTTTCATTATACAGAAATTATACTTTGTAATTATATCTTTTTTGTATCCTTACTACCGGATTTCTTCCTGTAAAATCTTCCTTACTAGTACATCGGAAAAGATCCCCTCAGACCAGCACCAAGTCCGGTCTGAAGGGATCTTCCTCTTTTCTTTATGCCCTTTCCGGCTCATAGCCGAAATACTCCAGAAAACTTTTATAAAAATACTTTGCGTCTGCAAAACCCACCTGACGGCTGATTTCTTCCAGATCCGCCAACGGCTTTTTAAGAAGTTCTGCGGCCTGTTCCATCCGCTGCATATGGAGGTAACGGTGAATACTCATACCCATCTCTTTTTTAAAGATAAAGCTTAGATAACCGCAGGGCAGATCCACCTCTTTGGCAAGCATCTGGGGAGTCACATCTTTATGATAATTCTCTTCTATGTATCTTTTTGCCTTTTCCACCTCTTTTTGGGATTCCGTTCCGGAACGCTCCAAAAAATTCTCATATTCCTCTATCAAACTTTCTGTCACAGCCAGAATCTGTGCAAGGCTGTTGCATGCATAAAGACGGTCAATCTCTTTTTTCAGTCTTATTTCATCTGCAAACTGACTCTCGTTAAAAATTTCCTGAACCACATTGGAAAACACAAATTTCACATACATGGCAGAAAATCCCGTCCCTTTCCCGTACTTTTCTTTCAGATATCCAAAATGCTTTCTAAGCTGCTCTGTATCCTTCCGGCTGATATCCTCCGCTATCATCTGTACAAGATGTGCGTCCTGCACTTCTTTTCCTATGGAATTTAATTCCTCTTCTTCACTGAAAAATACACGGTCTTCCTGATAATAAAATCTCTCTTCCATCCGCTGTTCAAGCTGATCCAAAATATCCGGAAGGGACTCCCAGCCCTGAAATCGTTTGCTTATGGACAGATAGAACCGTTCCACATATTTTCTGCGCAGGATCAGGTGAATCTGCTTGGCGATCAACTGATAATCGCTGTTTGCGTCATAAAATAAAAGAAGGGACTGTCTTGGATTCAGATTTACATAATAAAAGTTTCTGCGCAGCTCTTTATCCAATTCTTCAGGCATCTGCGCCCAGGGGGAGTCAAAAAACGCCCTGTCTGTTTCCAGTAAAACCGCACAGCGCCATTTTCCCCATGTTTCCATATCCAAAGTATCCTCTGCATTTTCTAAAATGCTTTTATCCCCAGTGTATAGATACTTCAAAAGATGATACTTGCACAGGAGCTCCTTCGCCTGTGCTTCATTTTCAACCCATATGAATTTTTTTGCCATCTCAATACCCCGTTTAAAATGTTCTTCTCCTTATTCGATAACCTTCTTCCCCTAACAGTTATCTTAACATTAATATAGGACATTGTGAACATATTTTCAAATATATTATGAAATTTTTAGTTATTTTTTACACTTTCCCCAAATAAATAAAAAAACTTTTACCCCAACTCCTAACAAAGAGCCAAAAAATACTGCCGGTAAAGCAGACGCTTTCCGGCAGTATCTAATTTTAATTTTTTCTTCAAGCTTTTCCAACAGAACCGAACAATTCCATTTTTTCCTTAACAGTAGCTTTAATTGCCTCAAAGCCAGGAGCCAGGAGTTTACGTGGATCATAGCCCTTGCCCTGCTGATCTTTGCCAGCCTCGATATACTCGCGGGTAGCTGCCGCGAAGGATAACTGACATTCTGTATTTACATTGATCTTGGAAACGCCCAGATCAATCGCTTTCTTAATCATATCAGCCGGAATACCTGTACCGCCGTGAAGAACTAAAGGCATATCTCCGGTAAGCTGCTGAATAGCATCCAGAGTCTCAAAGCTTAATCCAGCCCAGTTTTCCGGATATTTTCCGTGAATGTTGCCGATACCTGCTGCAAGGAAGTCGATTCCCAGATCAGCGATCATCTTACATTCCTTAGGATCTGCGCATTCGCCCATGCCGATCACACCGTCTTCTTCTCCGCCGATGGAGCCAACCTCTGCTTCCAGAGACATGTTATGCTCTTTACAGATCTGAACCAGTTCTTTCGTCTTTGCAACGTTCTCTTCGATTGGATAGTGGGAACCGTCGAACATAATGGAAGAAAATCCAGCTTCTACACATTTCAGGCATCCTTCATAGCTGCCGTGGTCAAGGTGAAGCGCTACCGGAACGGTAATATTTAACTCTTCCAGCATACCGTTTACCATACCTACAACGGTCTTATAACCGCACATATATTTACCTGCGCCTTCGGATACACCAAGGATAACCGGAGAATTATTTTCCTGAGCAGTTAAAAGGATGGCTTTTGTCCACTCAAGATTGTTGATATTAAACTGGCCTACTGCGTAATGGCCAGCTTTCGCTTTTTTTAACATTTCTGCTGCGTTTACTAACATGATAAATTCCTCCTAATCTTTCTTAGGATACGGTCAAACCCACATCCAGATACTCTATAGTTTACCAGATTTCTTGAATTTCGTCTACTACTTTGCCGAAAAATCCCATAGAACCCGCGAAATTTTGCCTATTTTTCACATCCATTCCGTTTTTGCAGATGGTCGTAAAATCTCGTAGTGCTGATGGACAAAAAACAGCCACGGCCGAAAAAAGCAACAGCCGAGAGCATGGCACCATAAACCGCTATGACTCAGGCTCTAATTTATATCCTTATTATTGGCGTGGGTCTGAAAAATAATTAGGAATTTTAGAAATCCTACGAAAAACACTTGCATTTTCCATTAATGTCCGATATAATAAAATTCGTCTTACGGATGGATTCCCGAGTGGCCAAAGGGGGCAGACTGTAAATCTGTTGGCAACGCCTTCGAAGGTTCGAATCCTTCTCCATCCACTTATTTTACCCAGGATATCTTCATCCTGGGTTTTCTATATGTTCTTTTCGTTCAGTGCAATGGCAGCTGTAAATTTATCTTAATGATGCAAACTAAAAGTTATTTTACTTGTGTTCCATAAACCCTATGATTGAAAAAATCAATCCTGCCACCCCAATTCCCAAAACAAGCGGTTCCATTCCTGATGAACAAAGAAACAGTATAATAGCAAAAAGCAGTATCGCAATACCTAATCCGATTTTTTTCATTGCCACTCCTCCTCTTGCCAATTCCAGTTTAGCCTTTTCTTTATAAACAATTATACGAGTCTCATACGCCTTTTTCAACAAAAAGCACCACTTCGGATATGGCAAATAGCTGCCTCTGCCCCTGTCTGAGACTGCTTCCGGTGTCTGTTAAGATCGTATCGTGTCCATTGGGCGGAAGACGGATCATCTCTTTGCAGTAACTCATTTCTACCGCTCTTTCAATTTCCTCCCCACTGACATTTTTTCTCGATTGTCAAGGTACCTTATATTTTTTCGCTTTCCTCCCATATCCAACCAGAAAATAATTTACAGCCTATCAAAAATACTTCTTGACAATTTCGACGGTCTCTTATATATTGTTCTTGTAAGGTAGTTTGTTACTCAAGCAACTAACTAGCAAAGGAGTGATAAAATTTGCAGATAAACCCGAACACAGATAAACCTATATTCATTCAGATCGCAGAGCAGTTAGAGGATTCCATATTTACAGGAGTTTTTTCGGAAGAGACCAAAGTTCCTTCCACAAATGAAATCTCCGCCCTGTTTAACATCAATCCCCACACGGTTCTTAAAGGTATGAATATGCTTGTAGATGAGGAAATCCTGTATAAGAAAAGAGGGCTTGGAATGTATGTAAAAGAAGGTGCCGTAAAAAAGATACGCCAAAAGAGACAGGGGCAGTTTTACGATCAATATATAGCCGCACTGATCGCAGAAGCGGAAAAACTGAAAATGACCAAAGAAGAGGTCATAGAATTAATAGAAAGGGGCTATTCACATGAACGCGATTGAAATTAAAAACGTTACCAAACACTATCCAAACGTCACTGCCCTTGACGATGTATCCGTCTCTTTTTTCCAGGGCAGGATATACGGTTTTCTGGGCAGAAACGGTGCAGGAAAGTCTACCCTGATCAATATTATAGCAAACCGCATTTTCGCAGATCAGGGTGAAGTCCTCATCGATGGCCTTCCGGCGAAAGAAAATATGCAGATACATGAAAAATTGTATTGCATGAGCGAGGCGGATTTGTACGATACCAGTCTCAAAGTAAAGGATCTTTTTAAATGGACCGGCCGCTTTTACGATTGTTTTGATCTGGAGAAAGCCTTTTCCATTGCAGAACAGTTCCAGTTAAATACAGAAAAAAAATTCCGTGCCCTGTCCAAAGGCTACCAGTCCATTTTTAAACTGACCATCGCCCTGTCCCTTAACGTCCCTTATGTGATTTACGACGAACCGGTCCTGGGACTGGACGCGAACCACAGAGAGCTTTTTTATCACCTTCTTCTCAAAGACTATGAACAAACAGAAAAAACCATCATCATTGCCACCCATCTGATCGAGGAAGTGGCGAGCCTTATTGAAGAGGTGGTGGTTATAGACAAAGGCAGGATCCTGCTGAATGAATCTGCTGAAGACCTGATGTCCTCCGGTTACTGTGTTTCCGGTCTTTGTGCTGAAATAGATGAATATTGCAAAAATAAGAAAGTAATCGGCTATGACGAGCTTGGCAGTCTGAAACTTGCCTATATCTTAGGAGAAAGAGAAGAACTGCCTCCGAACAGCAGGCTTCAGTTCTCTAATATGAATTTGCAGAAGCTTTTTATCAAGCTTACTGAGAAAGGTGGAAACTGATATGAAAAAATTAGGTACTGTAATCTATTATGAATGTGCCACTTCCTTTAAATATATATGGATTTTCTATGCCATTGTATTAGGAGTGATCACAGCTATTTCCGCTCTTGTTTTTATTATCACAGGAACCACAGAAAATGTAGGGACGAATGCCTTGGAGGTTAATTCTATGGTCTATGCTGGAATCCTGGGTGCGCTGGGATTTAAAGAAGACTTTAAGATGCTCATCCAGAACGGTTTTACCAGAAAATACATCTTCCTGGCTACCGCCTCCCTCTTTGCCTTTATTTCAGGGATCCTGGCTCTTATGGATACTATAATCGGAAAAGTAATGCAGTTAATATTTAAAAATTATTTTACTATATTCAGCGGAATCTATGGACGCGGGCACTCTCTTTTTATAAACTGGCTGTGGCTGTTCCTGGTTTATATGCTCATTTGCTGCCTGGTCTATCTGATCGTACTGATCATCAATAAGATCGGAAAGACAGCTTCTATTGCAGCCGGCGCAATCCTTGGGGTAGCCGCGGCGGTAGCGGTTCCTTTCCTGTTTCGCTTTCTGCTGCCGGATTCTCTGACAGATACCCTCATTGACTATCTGATCAAAGGCGCCGGCTTTATGGGGGACGGTTCCATAAACTTTATTTATCCGTTTCTGATTCTGTTTTGCAGCATAGGGATACTCAGCTTTTTTGCCTCCCAGGTGATACAAAAGACCGAATTAAAAATATAACCGCAGCCCCCTGCCGGCATCCCAGACATAAACGGCGGCAGAAAATTTAAAGCGGGCCACAGAAGTTTTTCATTTCTTCTGTAGACCCGCTCTTTTTAACAAAATTTCCTATTCGTCCTTATGATGAAGGACGGTCACACTGTACGCCGGCATCATCAGGTGCAGTATGCCTGCCTTTGCCGTCACAGTAGCTTTTTCATCAGTAAATCCCAATTTATGGGAAAGCATGATCCGCTCCAGGACGGTATCGTCTAATCTGGTGATGCCTGTCTTCCAGATCTCGATCACTGCTTCCCGTTCCTCATCCCTGTTGTTTATTACTACGATAATCTGTTCGTTATGGGAGAATCTGCCGTAGCAGAGTCCCTGATAATCGTTCCATAAAAATTCTGTAGATCCTGTCTTAAGTACCCGATAGTTCTTATGAATAGCGATCATCTTTTTATGGAAATCGATCAGATTTTTATCTTCATTTCCCCAGGGATAGGTTCGTCTGTTATCCGGATCGGTAAATCCGCACACGCCAGCCTCGTCTCCATAGTAGACCGTGGGCGCTCCCGGCCATGTCATCTGTATGGCTACCGCTTCCCTCATAACCGCCACATTGATTCCCTGGGAGGCTGCCTCTGCCCCTGCGTAAGAAATCCTGCCTACCCGCCGGTTCGTCCTTGTAAGGAAACGGGAGTGGTCATGATTGGAAAGCTCATTCATGGCTGTAGTCAAAGCAGACATATGCAGGGAACGCATATGAGTGCGCATAGCGCCGATAAAGGCTTCGCTGTTTCCATAGAGATCTTCCCGGTACTCATCACTGTGCTTTTCCATTCCAGTCAGGAACCAGGTAACCGGCTCCATAAAAGCATCATAGTTCATTACCGTATCCCACTCATCTCCTAAAAGCCATCCTTCCGGATTTCCATAATGTTCTGCAAGGATAATGGCATTTGGATTTGCTTCCTTAACGGCTTTCCTGAAATCCTTCCAGAACTGATGATTAAATTCGTTGCTGTACCCCAGATCAGCCGCCACATCCAGCCGCCAGCCATCTACATTAAATGGCGGGGATACCCATTTCTTTCCGATCTCCAGTACGTATTCATATAATTCTCTGGAATCCTTGTAATTCAGCTTAGGTAGGGTGTCATGGGTCCACCAGCCATCGTAGGTAGGATTGTAAGGCCATCTGCTCTCGTCATTAAATTTAAAATAAGAACGGTAAGGACTGTCCGCAGACACATACGCTCCCGGCGCATACCCTGGCTGTCCCTCGTAAATACGCTCCCGGTCCATCCATTTGTTAAAAGAACCGCAGTGATTAAATACACCGTCCAGTATGATCTTCATTCCCCTGGCATGGATTTCCTCTGTAAGCTTTGCAAAAAGAGCATTGCTGGCTTCCAGATTTTTCAGATCTGTCACGCGTTTTACATATTTTTTTGCATGGAAATTTTCTCTGTCCCCATCTGGGAGCAGTCCCTCACAATCTTCTACAATCCTGCCGTAATGAGGATCGATGTAATCGTAGTCCTGACAGTCATACTTGTGATTGCTGGGGGAAACAAAAACCGGATTCAGGTAAATAACCTCTACTCCCAGTTCCTGGAGGTAATCCAGTTTATCCATTACTCCCTGAAGGTCTCCGCCGTAAAATTCCCGCACACCCATCACAGCCGGTATTTTATTCCAGTCTTGTACACGGATGCTGATGTCGCCAATATATGCATATTCTCCTGTCTCTACGTCATTTGTGGGATCTCCATTATAAAATCTGTCCACAAAGATCTGGTACATTACCGCGCCCTTCGCCCAGTCAGGCGTGTCGTAATTGGGATAAATTTCAAAATCGAACCATTCCTGCTGCTCCATGCTCACGCCCTGGTGGTTATAGTAACAGGTGATCCAGCCATATAAAATTTCAAAATGATACTTATACACTTCTTCCGGCATAATAATCTTAGCCGCATAATAATCGAACCCGTTCGCTGTCTTATAGATTTTCATCTTCTGTTTCTTATCGCCGGAAACCAGATACACAGCATCCACGTTATTTCTTTGGGTCCGGAAACGGATCACTACAACCTCCCCCGGCTTTGGCTCGGCAGGGCTTCTGTAATATTCTGTACCATCACTGAAAAGAGCATCCTTGTTCAAAACAGCCCGCATGTTCAAAATATACTGCATTTTCTTGGTAATATCGATATCTTCCCGTTTCATAATCAGTCCCCTTTAGTATGTCATATATATATTTTATCTTAGTTTTTAAAAATATACAACCAAAAGCTTGATAGTGCAAATCAGAAAGCTTTTCGTGCAAAGTAAAAAAGACAGCGGGATAAGCTGTCTTTTTTGGAGAAGGTATTTCTTCT
>CALIZJ010000279.1 GCA_938028845.1 uncultured Blautia sp. | reverse complement strand
AGTTGATGACAAAGTAGATTGCGGAAAAGATACCGATGGTAATGAGGTCTTTTCCCTTTAGTTTTTTTTCTAAATTATTGGACATAAATTTCCCTCCTTTAGTTAGCAACATCTAACCTTGTGTCCTAAAAAAAGCGCCCTGTGGCGTTTCCGTTAATTATCGTACCAAATATCTGTTTCCTTTTCCGCTCCATTCAGCCTTTTTTATTCCAATAAGACTTTTTAATTTTGAAAGTCACTAGAAAATCAATATGATCTTCATAAAGGAAGACCGGACAGCTTACGCCGCCCGGTCCCTCCTTAATTACTCCACATCCCGGAAATACCGGATGCACTTCATCAGTTCCACTGCCAGCTCCTGGTACAGATCTTCATCAAATCTTCCGTTCACCAGTGCGTTCTTGATCAGCAATGGACGGTACATCGCAAAGATCTCTGTCTTCGCTTCCATGTCGCCGGCTTTCGCCCGGAATAATAATTCATCAAAGCTCATCCTATTTATCCCCCAATCTTTTGCGTATTTTACGGATTGCATAGAAGTACGCATCCTTGCAGCGCTCTGCTGTCATCCCGGTCATCTGACCGATCTTTTTAAACGAGCGCTCCTCAAATACGTGAAGATAGATCAGCTCCCGTTCTTTCTCATTGAGCATCAGCAGCGATTTCACAAGTTTTTCATCCGAGAGTTCGTTCCACTCCGGGAACTCACCAGCAGCCTCTTTGAGCAGAATCTCTTCCCGCTCCTGGTTCTCCCTCATTTCTTCAAATGTGATCCGTTCTTCAATCTCCGCAATTTCCTCCATCAAGAAGGAGTCCTTCTCCGTCCGGATCTTTTTGTCCAGGTAACTGCTCCTGCGCCCTTTGATAAATTCCAGTAAGTATGCCGTAAAATGGTTCTTTGTCCGATCTCCCGAATAGGTATGTTTTTCATTCATATGTTGATTCCTCCTGAATTTCATCTGTAGTTCCAAAGAAATTCAGAAGGCCGGCGGCGAGCGGCACCCTGGCAGTCTTTCGTTCCGTTCCCACGGCAAAAAAATAAGACCGAAAGCTGCCAAAGGCAGCCCGATCCTATCCGGCGGATTTAACTTTACATGAGAGCACGCAGTATATGTGGTCGGAACCAACACATATACTGCGTGTAAAAGAGTTTCTTCACCTGCAAAAAGAAGCAGGATTTTTTTGAAATTGTTTCAGATAGCGTCTGATCCATCCGGCTGTTCACACCTTATCTTCCGTAGATTCCCCCTCTATGTATGCGTTATACTGCCTGTCAACACGCATAATAGCGCATTTCATATACTGCTTGTCTGCGGTAAAATATATGCAGGAAATGAGGTGATTGGATGTATAGACAACGATTGGGGGATGCTGTAAGAGAAGCCAGAATGAATTTAGATTTATCGCAGAATACGCTTGCGGAACGGTCCCACGTATCCCTTCGTACAATTTCAGATATCGAAACTTATAAGGCGAACCCTCGTTTTGACAGTCTCTGCTCCCTGGCGTCCTATCTGAACATTTCTATTGACGCGGTAATCAAAGACCGTAAGAACAATAGCGGCAGTACGACGATGCAGCAGATCCTGGTAGAATTGGAGTCTTGCTCAGAAGAAGAGCAGGTAATTGTGCTGCAAACGCTGCGAGGCCTCTTGAAAGGACTACATACCCGGACAGAGAACCCCACATAACCACCTCTTCTGCCATTGTAAGATACACTTCTCGGAAATCTTTATAGAAGTTCTATGGATTTTCTATGGAAATTCTGAAAAAACGGTGAAAAAGAGGGAGAACCCATGCGAGTTCTCCCCAAAGACCTGTATCACATATTTCTAAATGCTGCCATGGCATCCGCAATATCCTGCATCGTTCTTTCATCAATCGGAGGGCCTTCTTCGTTCAGATCCTCGATCACGGTTTCGGCAGGCTTCTTTTCTGTCTCCGGCTGCAGCTGCTGGCTGGTTAAAGTTCCAATATCTGAAACAGGAACCTCACCGGCAATCCGCTCCATTTCCTGCCGTACCAGAAGACGCACCATTGCCTGGATACTTTCCTGGGAGACTCCAGTATCTTCACCAGACTTCTTCCCCATATACTGCAGAACGGCTTCCGCAATCAGGGCCGCCTTTTTCTCCGTCCCGTTCAGGATCTCTACGACTTCCAGATGCTCTGGATTTTTCTTGTCAAATCCTATCGTAAATACATATGGATTTTTCTTTCCCACGATCATCACTTCCCTGCCAAAGAACTGCGGTACAGGATGCCATACCCTTTCGCATTTGCGAAAATATCATCAATAAACCGATACTTGATCAGCCGGTTAGAACTTTCCAGAAAACGCCGCAGCAAAATAGCTCCGCCTCCAATAAATATGGTATAGGTAGATTTCGTATCAATGCCCCGCTCCCGGACACTGCTGAGCAAGTCGGTCACAAAATTCCGGGCCATTTCTTCTACCGTATGTACCACCATATCCGGATAATATTCCGTCTTGCCTTCCAGGATACTGTCAATGTCTGTTTCCTCCAGGAGCATATCATGATCCCCATTGACGCTGGAAATGATGTCGTTATACATGGTGATGACACCCTTTTCCATGGAGTCACAATAGTCCAGACAGGGGGCGCCGCTTCGCATCAGCAGGAAATCGGAAGTAAATCCTCCGATATCAATTCCCACCGCTTTGGGGATCTGCCGGATTTTCTCGCCCTCAGTCATCATGGCAGCATACGCCTGGGGATATACCGCAACATCCCGGATACAAGTGTGATAGGTCCTGCCGTTGTATACCAATTCCTGCACCTTCCCGTCGCCCAGGAAATATTCCCGATACCGGTCTGCCAGCTCTGCGTAATGCTTAGGCGGCACACCGATTGGCAGAGATACCTGCACCACATCTTCCTCCGCTACCTGTCCGGTCCGCTCCAGTTCCTTCGCAATGGCAAACCGGGTCAGGATGGAAAAACGCTCATCCTGCGTCTTGTCTCTCTGATAGGGAATACGCTTCCCGCTCAAAACATAATACTTGCCTTCAGTCTGAAGGAAATCTTCCCGACCTGCAGGCTTACGGTCTGTGGAAGAAAGCCCTGTGGTAAAAAGGAAATGGGTAGTCTTCATGTTCCGGTTCCCGTGATCCACGGGGATAGTCAGTTTTTTTATCATAATGCGTCACTCCTTATATTGTTTTCTACTTATTTCATACGTATGAGGTATGTAGATAGCAACTCTGGAGAGATAATTTTTTGAGACTTATTTAGGATAGTATTCCAGACGTGTCTTTGGTAGAATGTAGGCAGAAACAAATTGAAATTTTGGGGGATATGTATGATTGGTTTGTGTCTTAAAATGCGAGAGGAAAACTACTAAGAATATAAAAGGAGGTCAAAGCGTTGAGAAATGATATACTAATACGACAAGAAACACATAAAGATTTTAAAGAGATAATTTCATTGATTTTACGTTCATTTAGCGAAGGAACGGACTACTCGGATGGAACAGATATTATTGCTTTGGTAGAAGAAATACGTGATTCGGAATATTATATTCCGGAATTATCATTTGTTGCTGAATTAGACGGTAAATTAGTAGGTCATTTTCTGTTTTCGAGATTTCCATTATCTTCAACACCAAATGGAGTACACATTGATGACAGAGAAGAAAAAAATATCGTTATGCTTGCACCTGTGGCTGTTCATGCAGATCACTTTCATCAGGGAATTGGCTCCGCTATGCTTACACAAGGCATTGAAAAAGTTAGAAATGCAGGATATAAGGGGATTACAGTTGAGGGCGATTATCATTTTTATAATCGTATTGGATTTAAAACATCTTCAAAGTTTAATATTTATCCGACAAGTGGGATACCGATGAAAGAGCCACGCTGTATGATGTGTCAAGAAACTTATGAGGGAGCATTGAAAAATATAAAGGGTTATATTGTTTATGATATGTATTTTAATGCTTGAAACAAATCCTAATTTTCTCTATCAAGGCAGGCGCCGGTTTCCCGGTGCCTGCGTTTCATTTACCGTTCCACATAGATGACGGTATTCTGTCTAAATCCATTCTCTTTATAAAAATCCCTGTATAATTCTTCCAATTCCGTCATGTTGTAAGCATCGAGTTCCGTCTCATCTTCCTGACCATCCATGTTGATAAATCCGATCCTGTAAGTACCTCCCCCGGTTGTCACAATTCCTTTTCCTGCTTCTCTGATCGTCATATCCATCCTCCATTCTTCATTCTTCAGGCAACTTTTGCCTGATTATTCTCATTCATTTCCGGGAATAATATCTTCGCCTTTTCCGGCAACAGGCGGCAGAACAGCTCTTTGTACCGTTCATATGCCTGGTTGTTGAGCGGTGCTTGCAAACAAGTAAGGCTCCAGACCAGCAATTCTTCTTCCTCTGTGTCATACTTTCCGGTGGTAAAGACATTTCCGTTATAAACCGGTTTAGGCGGTTTGCTGATTTCCTGCAGTTCGCCTTTTGTCCTGGCATTTTGAAGCATCGCTGTCTTTTTCTGAACAAATCCTAAGATAATCTCCTCCAGCATCCCCCGCTCCTGATAACGCCAGGCCCGCTGAAAAATTGTCTGGAGTGTTTGTATCCGCTCCTCCTTAAGCCTGTCATCTTCTTTTCCTTCAATTTTCTCCCGTTCTTTCTCATATTCAGCTTCCAACATGATACTTTCCTCCATAAAAAAAGACCGGCATGGTGTCTTCCTTTTCCATACCGGCGCTGTTTTCTGTTCCTATACTTTTCTTCTTCAATTTGCTATTTCCTCTGTCAATTTCCCGTGGACAATATACCGATAATCCCGTCTGGAGCTGACACAGGTGGAAAGTGTCACCACCCGGTCTGATTTCCCGACTTCCACACCGGTATCATATCCCGCATAGGAGCGGATCTGCTTCAGAAAAGCCTGAAAGTCTGCCTCTTCCGGAAACGCATAGGTGTAAGCCTCGCTCCCTACATACCCGGCATAACAAGAGAAGATCTGATATTTCAACACCTTTCCAGGCACATACAGGTAAAAGTAAGGGGATGCTTCCCACAGAGCCTGATCCTGATAATGGGAGAGGGTTCCAAACATACTGCCATTTTTCATATTGTGGCCGTATACAATGGTGTTTGGATCCGTGAAATCCTGCTGGTTATGCCAGTCCGCAAAGATACTGCCGCTGCTGTTGTACTCCCCGGTAAACAGATGATGCAGATAATAAGCATTATCGGTTCCCTGTACCACCGGATAACTGATGGAAAGGCCGGGAATATCAATCCAGCCAATCACGTCCGGGTTCACAGCCTGCAGTCCTTCAAAATCAATCTGCAGATATCCGTCTGGTTCTATATCGGTTTTATCTGGTTCCGACGTCTCCTCCGGCTCCTCCACAAATGAGGCAAGCTCTTCGTAGGTATCCTCGCCCTCCTGGTATTCTCCATAGATTCCTCTCAGTTTCCATGCTGAAAAAGCAAGCGCGCCGATGGCAAGCAGGATCCCTGCCAGAAACAGCAGCTTTTCTCCTTTTCTCATGCTTCCACTCCCTTCTGTTTCTGCAAAGGGGCTGACGTCGCAGCCCGCTTTGCGTAATAATAATCATCTATACCTTTGATTTTTCCATTCCAGTTACCATCTGCATCCTGATCCCAGATCATACGGCTAACCGGCAGGGACAACTCCTGACAGATCCCATAGACTTTTCCACAGGCGTTCTGGATGATCCGGCGCTTTTCCACCTTGTATGGACAGTTTTCCGGCATCTCCTTTTCACTGCAGACAGAACATTTATGATAATGCCTATCACAGTCTGTTTTCAGCTTCTTGTCCATGTCAAACGCCTCAAACAGAAATTTCATCTTTCTCTGCTGAAATTCCTCCAGAACCGGACGCAGGCTCCGATACATATTCACACCCGCCAGACAGATAAATGTATGCCCGGACAGGTAGTAGGCAATCGAGCCTTTCAGTCCGCCCTCCGTCAAATAGACGTTTTCCGCATCCAGATCTCCGATCACATGAACCGGGCTTCCGGAAGAAACGCCGTTTGGATAGCCCGCACTGGAAAGCCAGAGATATTTGTTGTTATCCCTGGGATGATCCAGACGGATCTGACATGCCTGTATCTTTCCATCCATGGATTCCACAGGAACCAGGAAGCCGGAGTTCTTCGTCTTGAAATTCAGCGTCCAACGCTCCTCCGTATCCCGATAAAATCCCGGCACACCTTCCAGCACACAGCCTCTCTCCTGAAGTGTCTCTGCAATCTTATGCAGCCCATACATCGGAACACTCCGGTAACGCCGTTCTTTTATCTGTTCGATTGTAAGACCCCGGGAGATCAAGTTTTCCCTATGTATACTGTAAAGGGGAAGCTGATCCAGTAATTCCGTATAGGTACGGTGTCGTTCATCCAGTGACGCAAGGTTCGACTGCACAGGTTCTTCCTTTTCTTCCTGTACCCTTGTCTGACGCACCTGCCGGTATTCTCCCCGGTTGAGGGCTTCCCGGATCTCACGGTTCGCTTCAGAAAGCGTCAAATTATGCAACTCGCCATAGAGACTTAGCATCCCGCCGGATTTATCACAGCGGTTGCACCGGAATACATTCTTTGCCGGATTAATGTTAAACCGCCCTTTGGTATCGCCGCAGAAGGGACAGTCATAGTAATTCCCCCGTCGCTTATGAAGCCTCAGAAGATGGACTACATCTAAAATGTCGTAATCAAACTCCGGTCCGTCATACATCCATGCCCGTCCTCCTTTCTCCCGTAGCCCTTTGACAGACTACGGGTATTGTGTATTACTTTATCCTGCAAGCGGCAACGCTTGGTTTAACAGCACCCTGGCTGCCGCCGGGATCAGATTGTTATGCCCCCGGTAGCTGTTAGCGAAATAATCCAGGCTGGAAGGGCTTTCCACAGCCACCTGCCCCATAGATTTTCCGCCAAATTTTCCTTTGCCACCGATAACCACGGCTTTCGCCTGCTCATAGGTCATTTGGTTCACCAGCTCCTCCACGGGAAGATTTTTGTCCAGCGGAATATCCGGAGTAGCCACTGTTGGTTTCATCTGTTGTACAGACGCTCCCATCATATTTCCCTGCACCTGGGCCTGACGATAGAATTGGTTCATCATGCTCTGACTGGGATTGGTTTCTGCCGGTCTGCCTGGATACGGCATATTTCCAGCGGGAGTGTTCCCGGCATAGCTGTTCTGACCACTGTAGTCCGGCTGTCCGGCATAAACCGGCTGTCCTCCATAAGAGGGAGTACCTACGGCAGCTTCCGGATATTGCGGCGGTACAGGGATTCCCGCATCCACCTGCGCCGGATCGTTTCTTTCTCCCACATCCGCAAACTGGACACCAAAGCCCGCATCGGAGAGTGCCCTTCCCACGGCGGCAGTCTCTGCCATCTCCAGGAACTTGTCCCCAAACTTCGGATCCTCTGAGCGGAATTTCATAGAAAAAGCATTGGCAATATAGTTCTCCGGTGCATCTTCATGGTTCAGATAGATCCTTGCCTCTGCCAACGCCATATTTTCGGTAAACCGAACAATGGTACTGGCGATCCGCCCCAGAGGATAGGCCAGACGGAACCAGAGTTTCCGGTACTTTACGTCCAGATAAAGCTGATCTTCCTGATCCTCCTGTTTGATCGTGCGGGCAAATTCCAGAGGCTCAAATCCCTCTACCCGGTTCAAAGCCGCCACTGCCTGATTTTTCTGATACAGTAATTCGTTCATAAATCTGCTCCTTTCGCAAACAGGGCAGGATATCCCTCTACATAAGGAATAGCCTGCCTTTCTTCATAAGTGGAAATTATTTTTATACCGCAAGCCGAAGCTGTTTCGGCTCACGCTCATTCAGGTATTGATAATAGTAACGGGTGATCCGCTCCCCAAGAGCTGTATTGCGCCTGCCGGCATCGTCCGTATGGACTGCCTGGCAGACTGCGTTCCATTGCCCCACCAGATACACCTTTTTCTTTGCACGGGTAATGCCTGTGTACAGGATATTCCGCTTCAGCATCATATAAAAGGCTCTCACCCAGGGGATGATGACAATATCGCACTCGGATCCCTGGGACTTGTGTATGGTAATGGCATTGGCGTGTTCGATCATCTCCAGATCTTCCGTCTCGTAGGTCACGACACGTCCATCCGGAAATTCGATCACCGTTTTTACGGTTCCTTCCTCATCCGTATAAAAATCCGTAATCCTTCCCAGGTCCCCATTGCTGGCCATCAACGTATTCTTGTTCTGAAGCACCTTATCCCCTTCCCGGTAGGTCTGCCCTCCTGCGGACAGTTCCTTTTTCCCAGGACTTGGCGGATTGATCAGGTCCTCCAGGCTCCGGTTCAGCTCGTTAGCGCCGTTTACCGTCTTTACCCGATAGGGTGTCAAAATCTGCACATGGTCCAGGCCGTTCCTTGCGGCCTCTTCCTGGTAAAGCTGGCGTACCATGGCTGCTGTCTCATCTGCCGAATTGCAGGAGATAAACTGGAAATCATCTCCAAACCCAAAATCCGTCCGGTTTGCCAACATTTTACGGGCATTTAAGTGGATGTTGCTGGTCTTTCCCTGGCGGAATACCAGATCCAGCACCGTCACAGGGATCAGCCCGCAGCCGATCAACTGTCGGAACACATCACCGGCCCCCACAGACGGGAGCTGATCCACGTCGCCTACCAGCAGGATACGGGAGGCAGGCTTTACCCTGCGGAAAAATTCATATCCCAAATGCATATCTACCATGGATACTTCATCCAGATTCAAAAAACCGGCTTCCAGGTATTCTACTGCGTCTTCATAATCGGCAAAGTCACCCAGAAGCCCCAGAGCCATGTGCATCGTTGAGGCGTACTCATGCCCGGTGCTTTCCGCCATCCGGCGTGCCGCACGCCCCGTAGGAGCCATGAGCTGTACCTGTGATCGGCAGACAATGGCATGGATATAAAGGATGATCTTTAACACGGTGGTCTTTCCGGTTCCAGGCCCGCCGGTAATAATGCTGATCTGGTTTCGGAACACCATGCGCACTGCCTGTTTCTGCTTCTCTGACAGGGTAATCGCCAGGGCAGTCTGGGCCTGCGCCAATTCCTTTTCGATGTCATACGCCTCGCCCTGATCCAACAAACGCCGGGCGATCATGGAAGCGGTCTGGTTTTCTTCCTCATACCGCTTCTTCACATACACCCGCTCGCCGTCTACCACAATGCTTTCCTGCATGACCAGCCGGTAGAGTACCCGCTGGATGTCTGTTTCTGTCACTGCCTGATGCGGGAGATCCTGGTTTAGCATGGCATATGCCCGCTGGATCAGCTCCGGGCGCTCCAGATACAGATGTCCCTCCTCCTTCATGGCAGACTCCATGAGATGGGAGAGGCAGCCTGAAATCCGCATGGGATCATTGAGCGCCTGGCAGTTCTGCCGTCCAATGGCATCTACTGTTAAAAAGCCAAACCCTTTCACAGCACAGAGCTGATAAGGCCTGTGGCGGACAATCTCCACGGACTCATTGCGAAACCGCTGGAGGATCAGGTTCACCTTTTTGGGGGTTACCTTATAGGGTGCCAGGAATGTCATGAGTTCCCGGAACACCTTGTTTTTTCCGTAGGACTCCACAATCCCCTTCAGCTTTTTCTGGGAAATTCCTTTTACCTTCAGAAGCTCCTGGGGATGTTCTTCCATGATTTCCAGCGTATTAAGGCCAAATTCTTTGTAAATGGCCTCTGCAACTTTTGGCCCCACACCCTTTACAGAACCGCAGGAGAGGTAGCCTAAGATCCCCTCCTTCGTGCGCGGCACGATCTCCATGAAATTTTCCACCTGATACTGCAGGCCGTGGCTGGACTTTTCCCACTGTCCTTCCATCTCAATCTCGATCTGGTCAGACTGGGGCAGGTCAAAGCCTATGGCGATAAACCCGATCACTTTCTGGCCCTGTAAGTATTTGTCTCTGGCAGCAAGCGGTACAGAAGCATCCTTCGTCGTAAACACCGCAATGGTGTATCCATTCTCCTCATTCAGAAATATGGTTTTCCGGTATCTGCACCGCATATTCGATCTCCTTCCAATTTTTTATCTTCCGTAACTGAAACGGATCCCGGCCTCCTTCGAGCCAGTACACCTCCTTCCCGGTATCATGGGCATAACGGATTTCTCCTTCCATGCCGGAAGAAATCCTGCCGCCACAGATAATCAGCACATCACAGAAGTCTAAAAGCTGTTTTCCAATGGAAAGCGCCAGCTTCCGTTCCTCTGGTATGGTGTCATCCAGCATCAGCGGCAGATAGGCATGGGAGGCATACGTGCGGCAGTGGAATACCTCTCTGATCGTATCCAGATACGCTTTCGCAAGCCCCATGTTAAACATTCGTTCTTCCCGGGTTTTTGCAGACAACGGAGAGCAGATATACGCTCTTTTTCCTTTTAACATCACGCCGCCTCCTTCTTTAACCGGAAGATCCGGTTTTCTGTTTCTGTAGCATATTCTTTGAAAATATCCGGATGCTGCACTTTCAGCTTTTCAAGATTTTCTTTCCCGATCATCGTCCTGCGGGTCGGGTTAAAGGTAATCTTGTAACGGTTGGTTCCGTCTTCCAGAAATGCCTTGCATCCCTGTCCCATCAACTCCACGAAAGGAACACTGATCGCACGCTGTTCAGCGTCAATTTCCTTCTTACGCTTCTCTAAGCGTGATTTTTCATCTGATAAAGCAAGATACTTTTCCAGGCTTTTGGAATCCAGCGTCGTGATTGGGATTTCCGGGATCGACTTATCAGCATAGCCGCTGTAACGGCGGATGCTGGCAAGCACCAGATCCGGTTTCCCCACCAGCGGCGGTTCCACCTTCTTCTCCACAAATTCACGCCAGAAATATCCTTCCTGCTCGATGATATCCTGCTCTTCCATGAGATCACGCTCCAGAGGACGGTATACAAAGTCGTTCTCGTTATTCCCCCACAGACACGCAATAAATGCATGACTGATGTTCACCACCGACATATAGTGCCGCACCTGATAGACATAGTGCTCCGGGATTTTCCCGTCATCCCACTTCTCTTTGGCGTTATAATTACAGGTTTTGCACTCCAGTATGGCAAAGCTGCCATCCGACATACGCACAAAGAAATCAATATCGGCAAGCATAAACGGGTAAAGCGGATGCCGGAACATGATCCGCACGGGAAACACCTCCAGGCCGGTTTTCTTAGAGAAAATCTCCGCTACCAGATCCTCCAGTCTGTGTCCAAATTCCTTGGCAACCCAGTTGGCTTCAGGTTCCTCAATCACCGGGGTAACGCCGATCTTGTCATAGTAAAGGTCACGGCTGGTAACAAAAGGCGAGATTCCCATGATAGCGGCTACATCACTGCCTCCGATACCCAGACGGCGGAATGCGAGCCATTGCTCTCTGGAGAGGGTACTGATATCCACGACCTGTTCCGGTTCATAATCCATTCGTAACGTCTGTTTCATAAGCTCCTCCTTAACACTTAACGGCGCCATATACATCAAATTCCTTCCAGTCCATAACAAGGGCCCTGGTCAGGTTTTCCTCCATCCGCAGAAGCTGGCTGCCGGTAAATCCCTGGCAGGCGGCATAGAAAGGTGCCTCGTTCATGGCATAGTAAAGGTCATGGGCCGTGCAGGTCTGTTCTCCGT
>CALIZJ010000278.1 GCA_938028845.1 uncultured Blautia sp. | reverse complement strand
TTCAGACGTGTGCTCTTCCGATCTCGCTCATTTTGTCCTCCTTTCGCCTTTGTCTTTGATATAGAAGATATTGCTAGTTTAATACTACACTTTTTATGTAAAAATTACAAGTGATTTTTACTATTTTTCCATTTAACTTGGTTTTTCTGAAAATATTGGAGGTTATATGACACAAAAGGAACGGGCAGACTTCTTTTGATCAGAAATAAGTTAGAAAGGTTCTTATAGATAAAATACAGGCAAAATGTCCACTACATTCTGCCTGTATTTTTAAATAATTCTGTCTACTCGTTGCTGGTTACAGATTGACCGGCAACAGGGCAAATATGTGGTTCGTATGTGACATGCAGCGCCTACTCTTCTTTCGGCTTTGATTCCACGTATCCGCAGGTTTCCTGACTGCATACAAGCTTATTTCCTTTTTCTACCATGTAGTTTCCACAGACAGGGCATTTCTTTGCTGACGGCTTCTGCCAGGACATGAAATCACATTCCGGATTATTCTCACAGCCGTAATATCTCCTGCCCTTCTGGGTCTTTTTCAAAACTACATCCCTGCCGCACTTGGGACAGGCAACACCGATTTTTTCATAATAAGGCTTCGTGTTCCTGCACTCAGGGAATCCCGGACATGCAAGGAACCTTCCATGGGGGCCGTATTTAATAACCATGTTTCTTCCGCAGGACTCACAGATCACATCAGTCACTTCATCCTGGATATCTACTTTTTCCAGCTCTTTTTCCGCTGCATCCACATCTTTCTTCAGATCCGGATAAAAATTACGGACAACCGTTTTCCACTGGACAGTCCCTGCCTCCACACAGTCTAATAAGCCTTCCATCATCGCGGTAAAATTTACATCTACAATGCTTGGGAAAGCGTTTTTCATAATATTATTTACCACCTCGCCAAGCTCTGTCACATATAAATTCTTCTGTTCCTTTGCCACATAACGCCGGCTGATGATGGTCGTGATAGTAGGCGCATAGGTACTGGGACGGCCAATTCCTTTTTCTTCCAGCGTTTTTACCAGGGACGCCTCTGTGTAATGTGCCGGCGGCTGGGTAAAGTGCTGCTCCGGCTTAAGCTCCATCAATGAAAGCTTCATGCCTTTTTCCAGGCTCTGGCTTAAAACATTGTCTTTTTTATTATCCTCATCCTGGGTATACACAGACATAAACCCATCAAAAGCTACCTTGGACGCAGCTACCGTAAAGGTATACTCTCCTGCATCTATCTTTACAGAAATAGTCTCATATCTTGCCGGCGCCATACGGCTGGCTGCAAAGCGCTTCCAGATTAGCTGATACAGCCGGAACTGGTCTCTGGACAGGGATTCTTTAAGAACAGCCGGAGTCCGTTTTATATCCGTCGGGCGGATCGCTTCATGAGCGTCCTGGATCTTCGGATCTTTTTTTACTGTTTTTTCCGTTTTGGAGACATATGCTTCCCCATATTGTTCCTGGATATAGGTTCTGGCTCCCTGATCTGCCTCCTCTGAAATTCGCGTGGAATCCGTACGCAGGTATGTGATCACACCCACGGTTCCGTTTCCCTTTATATCAATACCTTCATAGAGCTGCTGAGCAAGCCGCATAGTCTTCTGGGTAGAAAAATTCAGGGTCTTTGCAGCTTCCTGCTGAAGTGTGCTTGTAGTAAAAGGAAGGGGCGGATTTTTCATCCTCTCGCCTTTTTTTACCTCATCTATTTCATATTCTGCGTCTTTAAGTTTATCCAGGATCTCATCCATCTCGGCTTTATTATGGATGGGAAGTTTTTTATCCGTTCCATAAAATTTCGCCGTAAGGGGCTTTCGCTCCCCCTGCACTTTAAAGACCCCGTCAAGGCTCCAATATTCCTCCGGGATGAAGGAGTTGATCTCATCCTCTCTGTCGCAGATGATACGAAGAGCCGCGGACTGCACACGCCCGGCGCTTAACCCCCGCTTTACCTTAACCCACAAAAGAGGGCTGATCGTATATCCCACCATACGGTCCAGCATACGTCTTGCCTGCTGCGCGTCCACCAGATCCATGTTGATATCTCTCGCCTGCTTGATGGATGCCTTTACAGCAGTCTTCGTAATTTCATTAAAAGTAATCCTGTGCATTTTTTTCGGGTCTTCTTTTAACGCCTGCATCAAATGCCAGGAAATAGCCTCTCCTTCCCGGTCAGGGTCCGTCGCCAGATAGATCTTATCTGCTTTTTTGGCAGCTTTTCTAAGCTTGGCAAGGAGTTCTCCCTTTCCGCGTATGGTAATATATTTCGGTTCAAAATCATTTTCTACATCAATACCAAACTGGCTCTTGGGAAAATCCCGGACATGTCCGTTGGATGCCTCCACATCATAATTGCTTCCCAAAAATTTTTTTATTGTCTTAACTTTTGCAGGCGATTCTACGATCACCAGATACTTCGCCATATTACCTCTCCTAGTTTGTAATTGTTGATTCTATTTATTCTGCGTAAGTTCAGCGAAGACGAAACATAGTTGCTTTTCATTCATACGGCCTAAACTGGCCGCCAGATCATAAAACGGTAAAAAAATTTTTTCATTCACCTGTCTCTTCTCCTCTGACATAGTAATGTCTTCCCGCTTCCCTGGCAAGACCTAAAAGTTCCAGTTCCATAAGCAGATTGCTTATTTTCTCAGGAGAAAAGCCTGTCTCGCTGATAAAAAAGTCTAAGTTTTTTGGTCGTAAATCGAGACAACTATACACCAATTTTAAATCACTTGCAAGTACTAAGTTCCTTTTTTCCTTTTTTTTCACCTTTTCCCCGGAGATTCCCCACTCGTCCAGAAGGATCTCCGGAGTGTAGGCGATCCCTGCTCCATCATAAATTAACTTATGACAGCCCACACTTAACTCTTCCTGTACGGCTCCGGGAAGTGCGTACACACTTTTTCCCTGTTCTATGGCATGCTGTGCGGTTATAAGGGAGCCGCTGCGTTCCTTTGCCTCCACCACCAAAACCACATCTGAAAGAGCGCTGATGATGCGGTTTCTGGCGGGAAAATGCCAGCTTATCGCCGGAGTTCCCTCTGAATATTCACTGACCAGCCCTCCGCCGCTTCGTAAAATCCGTTCATAAAGCCTCCTGTTCCTGGCAGGATAACAGACGTCCACCCCGCAGCCTAACACAGCGAAGGTATGCGCTTCCCCTTCAAGGGCTCCCAAGTGTGCCTCAGCGTCAATCCCATATGCAAGTCCGCTTATGACCTGTACGCCAGCCTGACTTAAAAATTTCGCATACCGAAACCCCTGCAGCCTGCCGTATGGGCTGCACATCCTTGCACCCACTATGGCGGCGGTAGGCGCATCGTCCTTTGGCAGAGTACCCTTTACATAAATTTTCTCCGGCATGCCTGTACATTCTTTCATCCGTTTCGGATAAGCAGTACTGTTTTTATCAATACAAAAAATTTCTTCTGCGTGGCGGTCTTCCATATATAATACCTCCCGTACCTGCTTTTTATGCCTTTTCCTGCACCCCTTTCTTATTTTCCGGATGCAGGCTATATTATAAACCCTTAATTCCAATATTTTTTATCAAACGCCCGATAGGACAGCGCTTCTCCCACATGGCGGCTTTCTATTTTTTCTGCTGCTTCCATATCGGCGATAGTGCGCGCCACTTTAAGGATACGGTGATAGGATCTGGCGCTGAACCATATCTTCTTAAACCCGCGTTCTAAAAGCCTCTGTGCCTCCTCGCTCATATGGCAGTATGCATCTAAATGCTTCTTCCCCATTTCTCCATTAAATTCAATTTCTTCTTTTGCAAAACGCAGTCTTTGGATCTCCCGTGCCGCCTCCACTCGTTTTCTGATCACACTGGAACTTTCCCCTGCCTTTTTACTGCTGATCTGAGAAAAATCCACAGGAGCCGCTTCTGCGCAGAGATCGATCCGGTCTAAAAGGGGCTGGCTGATCTTGCCTAAATAGTGCGCCACCTCCCCCGGCGTACACCGGCACTGGTTCATATCCGGATAAAATCCGCAGGGACAGGGGTTCATGGCAGCACAAAGCATAAAATTCGCTGGAAACTCGTACGTTCCTGTGGTTCTGGCAATGCGGACCACCTTATCCTCCATGGGCTGCCGCAGGATTTCCAGGCTGCGTCTGGAAAATTCCGGCATTTCATCTAAAAACAGCACGCCCCTGTGGGCCAAAGTGATCTCCCCGGGCCTG
>CALIZJ010000277.1 GCA_938028845.1 uncultured Blautia sp. | reverse complement strand
AGTAGACACAATCGGGATTAAATGCGATGTGACCGATCAGGGAAGTGTGGATGCCCTGATCGAAAAAGTGGTGGAAAAATTCGGAGAGATCAATGTACTTGCGGCAATGCCCGGATTTGTGGATCTGTACAGGGCAACGGACATTGACATTAACGTGATTGAAAAGCATCTGGCGATCAACGCAGTGGGTGTGTTCCGCCTTTGCCAGGCAGCGGCGAAGCAGATGATCAAACAGGGAAAAGGAGGCAAGATCGTATGTGTTACTTCCCAGGCGGATTTTATTGCCATTAACAAGCATGTAGGATACACTATGAGCAAGGCGGCTCTGGTGGGAATGATCAAAGTATGCGCCCTGGAATGGGCGGAATACGGAATCAATGTAAACGGCGTAGCTCCTACAGTGGTCAATACCTATATGGGAGAAAAAGCATGGCAGGGAAAAGTAAAGGACGATATGATCGAAAAAATTCCTGCCCATCGTTTTGCGGAGACAGATGAAATCGCGGCGGCGATCCTTTTCCTTTCATGCGATGAGGCAAATATGATCACAGGAGAAGATCTTGTGGTTGACGGAGGATTTACTATTTACTAAATAAAAGCTGATAGATTGCTGCGGATAAAGGGCTTCCGGTGACGAGACGGGTCACAAGGAGGTCCTTTTTTGTCTGGATTTTTCCTGAAAAAGGTCGTGCGGAAAAGAAGAAGTTTTTATTTACATTTTGGTATATAGACGAACCGGGGGAGGTGGTGCTATACTGACATAAAACGCTTAAAAAAGAGGTGACTGCCATGACAGATGAACAAATGACAGCAGAGGTCTTAACAGAAGAGGAAGCCCTTGAAAACTCTTCCTGGTTTAAGCCCATGGGGGAGATCGCCGGATTTCCTGTAAGGCCGGGGCTGTTTAACGTAAACGGGGCTACGGCTTTGCATTATGGTGTGAATTTTACCATCCATACTCATTTTGGGACGAGCTGTGCGCTTTTGCTGTTTCACAGAGATGAGGAAGAACCCTATGCGGTGCTTCCGTTTCCAGAAGAATATAAGATCGGGGATGTATATTCCATGATCGTATTTGGGCTGGATGTGGAGGAATTTGAGTATGCGTACCGCATTGACGGGCCATATGACCCGGCCAGAGGACTTCTTTTTGACAAAAGAAATGTGATCCTGGATCCTTATGCGAAAGCAGTAACCGGTCAGCATATCTGGGGAGAAACAAGGCCCGGCCCATACCATGCGCGGGTAGTAAAAGATACCTTTGACTGGGGAGATATGCCGCAGTCGTCCAGAGAATTAAGTGATCTTATCATATATGAACTGCATGTACGCGGATTTACGAAGGATCCTTCCTCAAAGGCAGAGCATGGAGGAACCTTTCTGGGACTGCGGGAAAAAATCCCTTATCTGAAAGAATTGGGGATCAATGCAGTGGAACTGATGCCGGTTTTTGAATTTGACGAGATGGCGGGAAAAAGAGAGGTAAACGGAAGAAAACTTCTGGATTACTGGGGCTATAATACAGTCAGCTTTTTCTCACCTAATACCAGTTATGCCTCCTCCATGGAATACAACCGGGAAGGGACAGAGCTTAAAGAAACAATAAGGGAGCTGCATAAAAACGGCATAGAAGTGATTCTGGATGTGGTATTTAACCACACAGCCGAAGGAAACGAAAATGGTCCCAGCTTTTGTTTTAAAGGGCTGGATAACAACATATACTATATGCTCACGCCGGATGGATATTACTATAATTTCAGCGGCTGCGGGAATACCTTAAACTGCAATCATCCCGTGGTCCGGCAGATGATCCTGGAATGTCTGCGGTATTGGACTATCGACTACCGGGTAGACGGATTCCGTTTTGATCTTGCCAGCATTCTTGGAAGAAATGAGGATGGTTCGCCTATGAATAACCCGCCTCTTTTAGAGAGCCTGGCTTACGATCCGGTCTTAAGCAATGTAAAGCTGATCGCAGAAGCCTGGGATGCCGGCGGGTTATACCAGGTAGGAAGCTTTCCGGCGAATTTCCGCTGGGCGGAGTGGAACGGAAGATACCGGGATTCCCTGCGCTCTTTTTTAAAGGGAGACTGCTGGGAATCTCAGGCGGCTGCGCGGAGCATCTGCGGTTCGAAAGATCTGTATGGAAGCACAGAAGGAGCCTATAAAGGGGAATACCTTGGCTATGACTCCAGCGTGAATTTTATCACCTGCCATGATGGTTTTACCTTGTACGATTTGTATTCTTACAATGAGAAGCATAATCTGGACAACGGCTGGGAGAATACGGACGGAAGCGGAGACAACAGAAGCTGGAACTGTGGAGCGGAAGGAGATACAAAGAACGAGGAGGTTCTTTCCCTTCGTTTTCGTATGATCCGCAATGCATGTACGGTTCTTCTGTGCAGCAGGGGAACGCCTATGTTTCTTGCGGGAGATGAATTTGGCAATACCCAGTTTGGAAACAACAACGGTTATTGTCAGGACAATGACATTTCCTGGCTGGACTGGGGACTTCTGGAAAAAAACAGAGAGCTTTTCGAATTTTTTAAATTTGCCATCGCTTTTCGAAAGAAACATCCTTCCATACAGAGAAAGCTTCCTGACGCTGTATGCAAAATGGAGAGCATCCGCACCTATGACCGAAACGGTCAGCCCGCAGAGATGGAAAATAATATTTATACTTTATGTGTGGGTTATGCAGGCTATGACCCGGAGCAGGGACGGGACGATATCGTATATCTGTGCGTCAATGCCTATTGGGAGGACGTTCCTGTCAGGCTTCCGGCGCTTCGGGGTAATCTAAGGTGGTATTTAAGCATCCATACCTTTGGGGATGGAAGTGGAACGTATTTTTACAGGGAAGGAGAGGAGACCTGTATCCAGGATGAATTTATCATGCGTCCTCGTACAGCGGCAGTTTTTTACGCAAGATGAAACAGGGAAACAAAACAGAAAAAATCCAATTTTATCAAATGTTTTTCCGGATGTATGTGGTCCTTGTCCTGCAGAATGTGATTTCCTTAAGTGTGAATCTGGCAGATAATATCATGCTGGGGGCTTACAGCGAGACGGCTCTTTCCGGAGTGGCGGCGGTAAACCAGATCCAGTTTATTTTTCAGCAGCTTCTTACTGCCATCGGAGAAGGAACGGTGATCTTATCCAGCCAATACTGGGGAAAAGGACAGACGGAACCCATGAAAAAGATCGCGTCGGCAGCTATGCGGCTGTCCCTGTTCTTTTCCATTATCCTTTTTATACTGGTCAGCATTTTTCCGGAAGAAGTAATGGGGCTTTTTACCTCCGATGCGGAAATCATCCATCAGGGAACGGAATATTTGGCAATGATACGCTTTACCTATGTGTTTTTTGCTGTTTCCATGACCCTTCTTGCAGCTATGAGAAGTGTGGAGACGGTAAACATTGCCTTTTACCTTTCCGTGGTCACCCTGCTTATTAACTGCTGTATCAATTATCTTTTGATCTATGGAAAATTCGGCGCCCCAAGGCTGGGGGTGACAGGAGCGGCCATCGGAACCCTTACCGCAAGGGTGGTGGAATGCGGGGCAGTGATCTATTATGTGTGGAAAAAGGATACGAAGCTTAAGATACGCCTTCGGGATTATCTGAAAACAGACCGGACACTTTTTGGAGATTATATGAAGGTTACCCTGCCTATGCTGGTGGTACAGGGGCTGTGGGGAGTAAATACCGCCCTTCAGACAGCGATCCTCGGACATATGACCGCTATCGCCATTGCGGCAAACAGTGTTGCCTCCACTTTATTTATGGTGGTAAAGTCTACTGCCTCAGGGGCGGCCTCCACCGCCTCGGTGATCATTGGAAAAGCCATTGGAATGGGAGATATGGACAGGGTAAAGGCCTATTCCAGACGTCTGCAGAAAATGTTCCTTGTGATAGGAATTCTATCCGGGATATTTTTGTTTTTTATCCGGATTCCTGTGCTGGGCCTTTACGATCTGTCCCAGGAGACAAGAGAGATGGCAGATACCTTTTTACTCATTTTAAGTGTGGTGTGTGTCACTATGTCTTATCAGATGCCAGTAAACAATGGGATCATCCGAGGGGGCGGAAGCGCGGTTTTTGTAGTAAAAATGGATTTGATCAGTATCTGGCTGATCGTGATCCCTCTGTCTTTTTTCATGGCGTTTGTGGTAAAGGCAGCTCCGGCAGCGGTAGTGTGCTGTCTGAATGCGGATCAGGTTTTTAAGTGCATTCCGGCGTTTATAAAGGTTAATTTCGGACACTGGGCAAGAAAGCTTACGAGAGGGTAATTTAAGGGGAAACGAAAAATGGAATATCAGGAAATTATCACGTTTATTATGGAAATAATAGGAACGATCGCTTTCGCGGCGTCCGGCGCCATGGTAGGTATGGAAAGAAAAATGGATATCTTCGGCGTATGTGTGCTGGGAGTGGTGACTTCTGTGGGAGGGGGAATGATAAGAGACATAGTACTGGGCTCCATTCCTCCGGGAGTGTTTACCAATTCGGTCTATGCACTAGTCGCCACGATCACTTCCTGTGCGGTGTTTCTCATGATCTATCTGAAAAGGGATCTGTTAAGAGGAAACTTCCGGGCCACTTATGACAAGATCATGCTCGTCATGGATTCCATCGGGCTTGGCATATTTACCGTAGTGGGGGTAAATAAAGGAATACAGATGGGTTATATAGACAGTACCTTTCTTTTAGTATTTTTAGGGACTATCACCGGTGTGGGCGGAGGGCTTTTAAGAGATATGATGGCTGGGGTTCCGCCTTATATTTTTGTCCGGCATGTATACGCCTGCGCTTCGATCGTAGGAGCCATTGTCTGTGTGGTGATGAACAGGAACTTCGGGCCTGTAGAGGCGATGTTTGTGGCTTTTGGCGCAGTGATCCTTCTGCGTTATCTGGCTGCCCATTATCATTGGAACCTTCCCAGAATGGACTGGAAAGAAAAATAAAGCGACAGCGGAAAGGGAGCGGAAAATCTAAGTATTTTCTACTCCCTTTGGCTATCGTGTATATATGTAAAACAGGGAATATCCATAGTATGATAAATGGATGAGGAAATTGGTTACAAATAAAAATCATATTTTATAAGATATTCCCTGTGTTTACCTTATAAAAATCAAATGGAGAATAATAATCTGCCATAAGTAGGATAGGGAAGAAGTTCTTCCGGAAGTAAAGCTTCCGCCGCGTCCGCATAGCCGCGCAGTTCTTCCATATCAGCGAGAACTTTGCTCTGGTAAGCTTTTGCGCTCGCAGAGATATCTGAAAGATCTTCCGCCTGTTCGGTATCCTTTTTCAAGGTTTCAAGGCCTGCGCACATTTTATCCTGAAGCTCGGTCAGCTTGACCAGAAGACCCGCTTCGCTGGATGTGGAAATATCGGAAACTACCGCTTTCTTTAAGCTGGCTGTGTTGGCAAGCTGTTCCATATAGGTAAAGACAGGCGGCATAAGATCTTTCCGGATCATTTCGCACATGGTATTGGATTCGATATGCAGTGTCTTCACATAGTTTTCAAGCCAGATATCGTAACGGGAGAACAATTCCTCCTTCGTGAAGATCTTATGTTCAGAAAACAGCTTCACATTTTTTTCGCTGGTAAACATAGACAGGGCGTCCGGTGTTGTCTTTAAGTTGTAAAGACCTCTTTTTTCTGCTTCTTCTACCCATTCGTCCGTATAACCGTTTCCATTGAAAATAATACGTTTATGTTCCTTGATGGTTTCTTTTAAAAGCTCATGAACCGCTTTTTCCATATC
Organism: uncultured Blautia sp.; assembly: GCA_938028845.1. GTDB lineage: Bacteria > Bacillota > Clostridia > Lachnospirales > Lachnospiraceae > Blautia_A. The sequence goes on along the minus strand of CALIZJ010000277.1, from coordinate 10,925 downwards.
TTCCGGCGCAGTGTCTTTCAGTTTTTCCTGGAACTGACGGAGAGATTCCGCTACAGCAGTATTTAAGACAATATTCGGGTTAGCTACAGAAGCGGCGGATCCAAGCATACGGAATTCAAATTTATTTCCGGTAAAAGCAAAAGGTGAAGTACGGTTGCGGTCTGTGTTATCCTTTATAAAATGAGGAAGAACCTTTGCACCGATATCCATCTGTACGGCGCCGTGGTTGCTGAAGTATTCGTCGTTTTCAATAGCCTTTAAGACTTCTGTAAGTTCATCTCCAAGGAAGATGGAAACAATAGCAGGAGGCGCTTCGTTTGCACCAAGACGATGATCGTTTCCGGCGCTTGCCACAGAGATGCGCAGAAGATCCGCATAATCGTCCACGGCTTTGATGACAGCCATTAAAAATACAAGGAACTGCGTATTTTCTGAAGGTGTCTTTCCCGGATCCAGAAGATTGCAGCCATCGTCCGTGATCATAGACCAGTTGTTATGTTTTCCGCTTCCGTTGATGCCTTCGAAAGGCTTTTCATGGAGAAGGCAGACCATGTTGTGTTTGTCGGCAACCTTTTTCATTACTTCCATGGTAAGCTGGTTATGGTCCACCGCCACATTGGTAGTGTCAAATACAGGAGCCAGTTCATGCTGCGCCGGAGCAACCTCATTATGTTTGGTCTTTGCCGGGATACCAAGTTTCCAAAGCTCTTCGTCCAAGTCATGCATATAAGCGGATACACGAGGCTTTAAAGCTCCGAAGTAATGATCCTCCATTTCCTGGCCCTTTGGAGCGGGAGCGCCGATCAGGGTACGGCCGCAGAAGATCAGATCCCGTCTTTCTTTATACAGGTCTTTGTCTACAAGGAAATATTCCTGCTCTGGTCCTACGGTTGTGGAAACATGCTTAACGGATTCATTTCCAAGAAGATGAAGCATATTTACCGCTTCACGGTTTAAGGTTTCCATGGAACGAAGAAGCGGCGTTTTCTTGTCAAGGGCTTCTCCGCTGTAGGAACAGAAAGCGGTAGGAATATAAAGAGTTTTGTCTTTGATAAAAGCAGGAGAGGTAGGATCCCATGCGGTATAGCCTCTTGCCTCAAAGGTAGCCCGAAGTCCGCCTGACGGAAAACTGGAGGCATCCGGTTCGCCTTTTACCAGTTCCTTTCCTGAGAAATCCATGATCACCTGTCCGTCTCCTGCAGGAGAAATGAAGCTGTCGTGCTTTTCGGCAGTCACATTCGTCATCGGCTGAAACCAGTGGGTATAATGGGTAGCGCCGTTTTCAATAGCCCATTCCTTCATTGCCACAGCCACAGAGTTTGCCACGTCCAGTTCCAGATGGGTTCCGTTCTGGATGGTCTTTTTTAATGCCTTATACATATCTTTCGGTAATTTGCTTCTCATGATCTTGTCGTTAAATACAAGACTTCCGTATAATTCAGGAATATTCTGTGCCATATAGGTGTGCTCCTTTCATCCATTTCATTTTAATTTTGAATATGTGTATATGTGAAAAAAGAAAATAAAAAAGGCACTTCGGATTTCTCCAAAGCGCCTTTGCTTATGTGAAGTAGTATACACAAAAAAAACTATTTGTCAACGGCTTTTTTGAAAAAAACGAAAAAAATTTCATCCTGTCCGCTCTTGACAAAGGCATGGTTTCTATTATATGTTGGTAAGGAGCAAAGGCGCTTCACATATGGGTGAAGTGCCTTTTTTTTCGTAAATTTACCTGTTAAGGAGGCTTAAAATATGGATGAGATCAAAGAAGAATGCGGTGTGTTCGGCATTTATGACCTGGATGGTGAGAATGTGGTTCCTTCTGTCTATTACGGGCTGACCTCCCTGCAGCACAGGGGACAGGAGGCCTGCGGACTTGCAGTATCAAAGACAAAAGGAGAGCGGGGCAATATCCGGTTTTGTAAAAACGCAGGTCTGGTAAGCGAGGTTCTGCGGGAGGACACGTTAAAGGATATGGAAGGAGACATTGCCATCGGACATGTACGGTATTCCACTACAGGCGCTTCTGTGGCGGAAAATGCACAGCCTCTGGTTTTATCTTATATTAAAGGGAGCCTGGCCCTTGCGCATAACGGCAATCTGATGAATACGCCCCGGTTAAAATGGGAATTAATACAAAACGGAGCTATTTTTCATACCACAACGGATTCAGAGGTGATCGCCTTTCATATAGCAAGAGAAAGGGTTCACACAAAATCTGTGGAGGAAGCAGTAGAAAATACAGTGAAAAAGCTGAAGGGCGCTTATGGACTGGTAGTCATGAGCCCAAGGAAGCTGATCGCAGTGCGGGATCCATACGGACTAAAGCCCCTTTGCCTGGGAAAAAGAGGAAACGCGTATATCATTGCCTCGGAAACCTGTGCCCTGGGAGCGGTAGGAGCGGAATTTGTGAGGGATATCTGTCCGGGAGAAATCCTCACTATTACCAGAGACGGCATTCATTCCCGGCAATTTGAAGAAGGAAAAAAACGGGCGCACTGTATTTTTGAATATATTTATTTTGCCCGGCTGGACAGTGTCTTAGACGGAGTGAACGTATATGACGCACGCATCCGGGGCGGAAGGATCCTGGCAAAGCATTATCCGGTGGAAGCGGATCTGGTGGCCGGCGTTCCCGATTCCGGCGTACCGGCGGCAAAGGGCTACGCGGAAGAATCCGGTATTCCCTTTGGATTTGCTTTTTATAAAAACAGTTATATAGGAAGGACCTTTATAAAACCTACTCAGAAAGAAAGAGAATCCGGGGTCCGGTTAAAGCTTAGCGTTCTTGCTTCTGCGGTGAAGGGAAAAAGGATCGTCCTTGTGGATGACTCTATTGTAAGAGGTACAACCATTGCCAATTTAATCCATATGCTGAAAAAAGCAGGGGCTCTTGAGGTACATGTAAGGATCTGCGCTCCTCCGTTTCTGTATCCCTGCTATTATGGGACAGATGTCCCTTCCAATGACCAGCTTATCGCTTCCAGCCACAGTACAGAAGAAATCCGAAAACTGATCGGAGCAGATTCCCTGGGGTATATGAAAAACGAATATTTAGAGGAAATGGCAGAGGGACTTCCTGTCTGCAAGGCGTGCTTTGACGGAAACTATCCGATAGAACCGGATAAAACAGAATAAAAAAGAAAAATTGTGTATTTACAAATAAAAAAAAATAGGTTATAGTATTGCACATATTTAAATAACTGTTTTGTTCTGACAAAGGCGTCAGGGGCAAAAAAGGGTGAGGTATCCCCTTTTTCATGCTCCCGGCGCCTTTGTTTTTATAAAGATCCTGAAAAGGGCAATGGAGGAGGAAATAAAAAATGGCAGTAAAATACGTGTTTGTCACAGGCGGAGTGGTGTCCGGCCTGGGAAAGGGGATCACGGCAGCATCCCTTGGAAGACTGTTAAAAGCCAGAGGATACCGGGTGACCATGCAGAAATTCGATCCCTATATCAATATTGACCCGGGTACTATGAATCCCATTCAGCACGGGGAAGTTTTCGTCACTGATGACGGGACAGAAACAGATCTGGATCTGGGACATTACGAACGCTTTATTGACGAAAACTTAAATAAAAATTCCAATGTTACCACTGGAAAAATATACTGGTCTGTCCTGCAGAAGGAACGTCACGGAGATTTCGGCGGAGGCACTGTTCAGGTGATCCCCCATATTACCAATGAGATAAAAAGCCGCTTCTACCGGGAGCAGTCTCCGGATGAGGAAGTGATCGCCATTATAGAGGTGGGAGGAACCGTAGGTGATATTGAAAGCCAGCCTTTTTTAGAATCCATCCGTCAATTTCAGCATGAGGTGGGAAAAGCCAACGCGATCCTTATTCATGTGACACTGATCCCCTATCTGCGCGCGTCCGGAGAAATGAAGACAAAACCCACTCAGGCAAGCGTAAAAGAACTGCAGGGAATGGGGATTCAGCCGGATGTGGTCGTATGCCGCAGTGAATATCCTCTTACAGAAGAATTAAAACAAAAAATTTCTTTGTTTTGCAATGTGCCGGTAAATCATGTGCTGCAGAATCTGGATGTAGAATATTTATATGAGGCGCCGCTGGCAATGGAAAGAGAGAGGCTGGCGGACGTAGTCCTTGAGACCTTGCAGTTAGAGCAGAGAAAGCCGGATCTGGAAGACTGGAAAAGCATGGTGGACAGCCTGAAGCATCCGGATAAAGACGTTAAAATCGCCATTGTAGGCAAATATACCCAGCTCCACGATGCGTACCTGAGCGTAGTGGAGGCATTAAAGCACGGAGGAATCTCCTGCAGGGCAAAGGTAGACATGCTGTGGGTGGATTCAGAAGAGCTGAATGAGAAAAACCTGGATCAGGTACTCCATGAAGCGGATGGGATCCTGGTACCGGGAGGGTTCGGAGACAGAGGAACAGAAGGAATGATCCTTGCGGCGCGGTATGCCAGAGTGCATAAGGTTCCTTATCTTGGGATCTGTCTGGGAATGCAGATGGCCATAGCGGAATTCGCCAGACACGTTCTGGGGTATGAGGATGCAAACAGCATAGAGCTGGATCCTTCGACCACCCACCCTGTAGTGGCTTTGATGCCGGATCAGGAGGGCGTGGAAGATATAGGAGGAACCCTGCGCCTGGGAAGCTATCCCTGTGTCCTTACAGAGGATTCTATTTCTTATGGCCTCTTCGGAAAGAAAGAGATCCAGGAAAGACACAGACACCGTTATGAAGTAAATAATCAGTACCGGGATGAGTTAAGCCAGGCAGGAATGCGTATCGCGGGAACTTCCCCGGATGGGCGTATCGTGGAAATGATCGAGCTTCGGGAGCATCCCTTCTTTGTGGGAACCCAGGGGCACCCGGAATTTAAGTCAAGACCAAATCATGCACATCCGCTGTTTCGCGGCTTTATAGAGGCAGCGGTGAATAATACGGATACAGGAAAGGATGAGGAAAATGAGTAAGGAAAGAAGCAGGGGGCTTTACCGTCCGGAATTTGAGCATGACAACTGCGGAATCGGCGCGGTGGTAAATATCAAAGGAAAGAAAAGCCATGATACAGTGGCAAACGCATTGAAGATCGTAGAAAATCTGGAACACCGTGCAGGAAAGGACGCGGAAGGAAAAACAGGAGACGGAGTGGGAATCCTTCTTCAGGTTTCTCATCGTTTCTTTAAAAAGGCCTGTAAAAAAGAAGGCTTCGATATAGGAAACGAAAGAGAATACGGGATTGCCCAGATTTTCTTTCCCAGGCATGAGATCAAACGTGCCCAGGCTAAGAAAATGTTTGAGATCATTGTGGAAAAAGAAGGGCTTAAGCTTCTGGGATGGAGGACTGTACCTGTTATTCCGGAGGTTCTGGGACATAAGGCAAGGGAATGCATGCCGTATATCATGCAGGCATTTATCGGAAAACCCCAGGATGTAGAGCCGGGCCTTTCCTTTGACCGGATGCTTTACATTGCCAGACGGGAGTTTGAACAGAGTACGGATAACACTTATGTGGTGTCTATGAGCAGCCGTACCATTGTCTATAAAGGAATGTTCCTGGTTGGACAGCTTCGTACCTTTTTCGAGGACCTGCAGAGCCCGGATTATGAATCCGCCATTGCCATTGTCCATTCCCGTTTCAGTACCAATACGAACCCAAGCTGGGAGAGGGCTCATCCCAATCGTTTTATCGTACACAACGGGGAGATCAATACCATCCGGGGAAATGCGGATAAAATGCTGGCAAGGGAAGAGAACATGGAGTCTCCCTATTTGAAAAATGAACTTCACAAGGTACTTCCGGTGGTAAACCGAAATGGATCAGACTCTGCTATGCTGGATAATACTTTGGAATTTTTAGTTATGAGCGGGATGGATCTTCCCCTTGCGGTGATGATCACGATTCCTGAGCCTTGGGCAAACAATGATACTATTTCCCAGGAAACGAGAGATTTTTATCAATATTACGCTACCATGATGGAGCCATGGGACGGACCGGCTTCCATCCTCTTTTCTGACGGAGATGTGATGGGGGCGGTATTGGATCGAAACGGCCTTCGTCCATCCAGATATTATATTACCTCAGACGGATTTTTGATCCTTTCTTCTGAGGTGGGGGTTCTTCCTGTACCGGAAGAAAAAATCGTGTTAAAAGAAAGACTGCATCCGGGCAAAATGCTCCTTGTGGATACAGTAAACGGAAAACTGATCGATGACAATGAACTGAAGGAAAAATATGCAAAGCTGCAGCCATACGGAGAATGGCTGGACAGTCATCTGCTGCAGTTAAAGGATATCAAGATCCCCAATGAAAGGATTGAAGAATACACAACAGAGCAGCGGGCGCGCCTTCAGAAAGCCTTTGGCTATACTTATGAGCAGTACCGCACAGGAATCCGGAATATGGCTTTAAATGGAAGCGAGAGCATCGGCGCCATGGGAACAGATACGCCTCTTGCCGTATTATCCAAAGAGCACCGTCCGCTTTTCGATTACTTTAAACAGCTTTTCGCCCAGGTTACCAATCCGCCTATCGATGCGATCCGTGAGGAGATCGTCACCTCCACCAGCGTATATGTGGGGAAAGATGGTAACTTACTGGAACAGAAACCGGAAAACTGCCAGGTTTTAAAGATCAATAATCCTATTTTGACCAACACCGACATGCTGAAAATCAAAAGCCTGAAAAGTGAAGGCTTCCGTACTGCAGTGGTATCCACCTTATTTTATAAGAGTACGAAGCTGGAGCGGGCGATCGACCGTCTGTTTGTAGAGGTAGATAAAGTGTTCCGGGAGGGAGCCAATATTCTCGTACTCTCCGACAGAGGAGTCGATGAAAACCATATGCCGATCCCTTCCCTTCTTGCCGTGGCGGCTGTACATCAGCATCTGGTCAAGACAAAGAAAAGTACATCCCTGGCAATTATCCTGGAATCCGGAGAACCCAGAGAAGTGCATCATTTCGCCGCTTTGCTGGGATACGGTGCAAGCGCCATCAATCCCTATCTGGCCCAGGAGACGATCCGGGAGCTGATCGAAAATCACATGCTGGATAAAGACTATTATGCGGCAGTGGATGATTATAACCATGCCGTTATCAGCGGGATCGTAAAGATTGCTTCCAAGATGGGAATTTCTACGATCCAGTCTTATCAGGGATCACAGATTTTCGAGGCTGTGGGTATTTCCCAGGATGTGATCGATAAATATTTTACAGGAACCGTAAGCCGTGTGGGCGGAATCACCATAGAAGATATTGAAGACACTGTGGACCGTCTCCATTCAGAGGCTTTTGACCCCCTGGGACTGGCGACAGATCTTACTCTGGACAGCGTAGGCGCCCATAAGATGAGAAGCCAGGGAGAGGAGCACCGCTATAATCCGGGAACCATCCATCTTCTGCAGGAATCCACAAGGACCGGCAGCTACGAAATGTTTAAGGAATATACGAAACTGGTGGATCAGGAGAACCATGGAAACTTAAGAGGCCTGTTAGAGTTTGTTTATCCGGAAAATCCTATTCCTCTGGAGGAAGTGGAGAGCGTGGATGAGATCGTGAAGCGTTTTAAGACAGGAGCTATGTCTTATGGTTCTATCTCTCAGGAGGCTCACGAGACACTGGCCATTGCCATGAACCGTCTTCACGGAAAATCCAATACAGGAGAGGGCGGAGAGAGTCCGGAGCGTATCGACTCCGCAGGTACCAGTGAGGACCGCTGCTCAGCCATCAAGCAGGTGGCAAGCGGACGCTTCGGTGTGACCAGCCGTTATCTTGTCTCAGCAAGAGAGATCCAGATTAAAATGGCACAGGGGGCAAAACCAGGAGAAGGCGGACATCTGCCTGCGAAAAAAGTGTATCCCTGGATTGCCAAGACCCGTCATTCCACGCCGGGAGTCAGTCTGATCTCACCGCCTCCTCATCACGATATCTATTCTATTGAGGATTTGGCAGAGCTGATCTATGACCTGAAAAACGCAAACAAGTACGCGGATATCTCAGTAAAACTGGTGTCAGAAGCCGGGGTGGGAACGGTTGCAGCAGGCGTGGCGAAAGCCGGCGCCCAGACGATCCTGATCTCAGGCTATGACGGAGGTACAGGAGCGGCTCCGAGAAGCTCCATTCACAATGCGGGTCTTCCCTGGGAACTTGGTCTGGCGGAGACGCATCAGACTTTGATCCAGAACGGTCTGAGAAACCGGGTGCGCATTGAGACGGACGGCAAGCTGATGAGCGGAAGGGATGTGGCTGTGGCAGCTCTTTTAGGAGCGGAAGAATTCGGCTTTGCCACAGCGCCTCTTGTGACTATGGGCTGTGTGATGATGAGGGTGTGCAACCTGGATACCTGTCCGGTAGGCGTAGCTACTCAGAATCCGGAGCTTCGGAAACGCTTCAGAGGAAAACCGGAGTATGTGGAGAATTTCATGCGGTTTATCGCCCAGGAGCTGCGGGAATATATGGCTCGTCTTGGTGTGCGCACTGTAGATGAGATGGTTGGACATACAGAGTTTTTAAGACCATCGGAAAGCATTGCGGAGCCTCACAGGGGAAAAGTGGATTTAAGCGCCATCCTTTATAATCCATATCAGGATGGTTCCATGAAAGTTACCTTTGACCCGAAGGCGGAATATAACTTTGAGCTGGAAAAGACACTGGACGAAAGGGTTCTGCTGAAGAAATGCAAAAATGCCATTACCAATAAAGAAAAAACAGAAATCTCAGTGGAAGTGACCAACACAGACCGCGCCTTTGGAACATTATTAGGAGCGGAGATCACCAGACAAAACAAAGAAGGTCTTCCGGAAGATACCATTGTGGTAAATTGTCACGGAGCTGGAGGCCAAAGCTTCGGCGCCTTTATTCCGAAAGGGCTGACTTTGAATCTTACCGGCGATACCAACGATTATTTCGGAAAAGGTCTTTCCGGCGGAAAATTGATCGTAAAAGTACCGGAAAAAGCTTCCTATAAAGCGGAAGAGAATATTATCGTAGGAAATGTGGCACTCTATGGAGCGACAAGCGGAGAAGCTTATATAAACGGAGTGGCAGGAGAACGTTTTGCTGTGCGTAATTCCGGAGCAAAGGCTGTAGTGGAAGGCGTAGGCGAGCATGGCTGCGAATATATGACCGGCGGACGGGTGGTAGTCCTTGGAAGCACAGGGAAAAACTTCGCCGCAGGTATGAGCGGCGGAATCGCCTATGTGCTTGATATGGAAAACAACCTTTATAAAAACCTGAATAAGGCTATGTTATCTATAGAAAAAGTAGAAAGTAAATATGACATAAAAGAGCTGAAGGATATGATCGAAGCACATGTAAAAGCGACAGGTTCTAAACTGGGAGAAAAGATCCTGAAGGATTTTGAACATTATCTGCCTGGATTTAAAAAGCTGATCCCGCATGAGTATAAGAAGATGCTTACACTCAGCGCGAAATTAGAAGAAAAGGGCCTGACAAGTGAGGAAGCACAGATGGAAGCTTTTTATGAGAGCATTGGAATGAAGCATTAAGGAGGAGGAAATCATGGGAAAACCGACAGGATTTTTAGAATATCAAAGAGAAACGGCAAAGGTATTGCCGCCGAAAGTCCGGATTGCAGATTTCAATGAATTCCGGGTGCCTTTAAGCAGAGAAAAACAGAAGATCCAGGGGGCGCGCTGCATGGCCTGCGGCGTTCCCTTCTGCCAGTCCGGTATGATGATAGGAGGAATGGCCTCCGGATGCCCGCTCCATAATCTGGTTCCGGAGACAAATGATCTGGTATATACAGGAAACTGGAAACAGGCGTACCTGCGCCTTTCTAAAACCCACAGCTTTCCGGAATTTACTTCCCGCGTGTGTCCGGCCCTGTGTGAAGCGGCCTGCACCTGCAACCTGGACAGCGAGCCGGTAGCTACGAAAGAAAACGAGAGAGCCATTATAGAAACCGCTTTTGAGAATGGCTGGGTACAGCCTCAGATCCCTAAGGTGCGCACAGGAAAGAAGGTAGCTGTAGTGGGAAGCGGTCCTTCCGGCCTTGCTGCCGCGCAGCAGCTGAACCGGAGAGGACACAGTGTGACGGTATTTGAAAGAAGCGACCGGATAGGCGGCCTGCTCCGTTATGGCATTCCTAATATGAAGCTGGATAAATCCATCGTTGACCGTCGGGTAGGTTTAATGGAAAAAGAGGGAGTCACCTTTGTGACAAACACCAATGTAGGAGTGGATGTGACGGCAAAGGATCTTTTAAAGGATTTTGACCGGGTGATCTTAGCCTGCGGGGCTTCTAACCCAAGAGACATCAAGGTGCCGGGCAGGGACGCGAATGGAATTTACTTTGCGGTGGATTTCCTGGGAAGAGTGACCAAGGAGCTTTTGGATACGGATTTTGAAAAGGTTCCGTATGACCTGGCAAAAGGCAAAGATGTCCTGGTGATCGGCGGCGGAGACACAGGAAACGACTGTGTGGGAACCGTGATCCGTTTAGGCGCGAAGTCAGTGACCCAGCTGGAAATGATGCCCAAGCCGCCAGTAGAAAGAGCGGCCAACAATCCCTGGCCCCAGTGGCCTAAAGTCTTAAAAACAGATTACGGCCAGGAAGAAGCGATAGCTGTGTTCGGACATGATCCCAGGGTTTACCAGACCACGGTTACGGAATTTATAAAAGACAAAAAAGGAAATGTTTCCAAAGCAAAGATCGTGAAGCTGAAAAGTGAAAAAGATCCCAAGACCGGACGTATGAACATGGTTCCTGTAGAGGGAAGCGAAGAAGTGATCGAGGCTCAGCTTGTTTTGATCGCGGCCGGTTTTCTGGGAAGTGAAAAATATGTGACAGATGCCTTTCAGGTAGCGGTGAACGGACGCACCAATGTGGACACGGAGAACGGAAAATATGAGACAAACGTTCCCGGAGTCTTCACCGCAGGAGATATGCACAGAGGCCAGTCCCTGGTAGTGTGGGCAATCCGGG
>CALIZJ010000276.1 GCA_938028845.1 uncultured Blautia sp. | reverse complement strand
AGGGAGAATCCGGACGCAGGGTATGCTGCAGCCACTCCTGAAGTTTTGGGATGCTTCTTTCTATGCTTCTTCCTACGCTGACAAAGGTCGTTCCCAGCTCCGGGATCACCATCAGTGTCACAAACAGGATCACAATAGCCGCAAACAAAATGGCTAGGATCAGGCTTATGGACCTTCCCATACGGATGGCGAATTTATTTCCTTTTTTCTGTGCCCTCTCAAAAAGATGCCTTTCCACAAATTTCATGGGAACATTAAGGACAAACGCGATCGCGCCACCTAAGATGAAAGGAAAGAACAAGCTCCAGATAACGCCAATACATTCCAGGACAACATTGATGTTCCTTGCGCATACATATAAAAGAACGGCAAAGGTAATCAGCAGCAGGATTTTTTTCATTGTTTCCTTACTTATTTTTAATTCCACTTTATTCCTCCATAAAAAATCAAAACTATGTTTATTGGATATTGTATCACGAAAATATTCCTTTGGCTAGTTTAATTGCGTTTTTGTATACCGGGGGAATTGACAGTCCCCATACATTCTCTTATAATATTGACTGTATCAAAATTATTCAAACTTATATAAGTCCATAATTGGTTGGACGTTTCTACCAACTACCGCAATAGTTGTCTATAAGTTCTGTTTAAGGACTTTCGGCATGGAAAGGTAGTTTTTCTTTTGCCTAAATGTCCCTTATGAAAGGAGGAAGGTGAAACCAAATGAAGGAAAAAACATTTGCACTGAAAGGTACCATCTGCTACAGCAAAACAAAAGATACGCTCTTTACATCTGCGGATTCTTATCTGGTCTGCGAAGACGGCATTTGCGCGGGAGTATTTCCAGAACTTCCCGAAAAGTACAAAGGGATCTCTATCCGTGATACCGGGGATTCTCTCATCATTCCCGGCCTCACAGACCTGCACATCCATGCGCCCCAGTACAGTTTTCGAAGCGTAGGCATGGACATGGAGCTTTTAGAATGGCTGGATCACATTGCATTCCCGGAAGAATCCAAATTCTCTGATCTGGAATATGCAAAAAAATCTTATTCCATCTTTGTAAACGATGTAAAAAGAAGCGTTACCACCCGCTTGTCCGCCTTTGGCACCCTTCATGTAAAAGCCACAGAGTTATTAATGGACCTCATGGAGGAAACCGGCTTAAAAGCTTACATTGGAAAAGTAAATATGGACCGGAACGGCCCGGATACGCTCCAGGAAAAAAGCGCCGCAGATGCCAAACGCGATACCATCGCCTGGATCGAGGAAGTACAGGATAAATATACAAATGTAAAACCAATCCTTACTCCCCGGTTTACTCCCTCCTGCACGGACGAACTCATGCAGGAGCTTGGCGCGATCCAAAAGCAGTACCATCTGCCCGTCCAGTCCCATCTCTCCGAGAACTTAAGTGAGATGGCCTGGGTAAAGGAGCTTTGCCCGAACACTGCCTTTTATGGGGAGGCTTATGATCAGTTCGGCTTATTCGGAGGCGAGGACTGCCCCACCATCATGGCGCACTGCGTCCATTGTCCTGACGAGGAACTGGAGCTGATCAAAAAACGGGGCGTTTATATTGCACACTGCTCCCAGTCCAACACCAACCTTGCCTCCGGCATCTGCCCGGTACGCCGATATCTGGACGCAGGGGTAAATATCGGAATCGGAAGTGATATTGCAGGGGGATTTTCTGTTTCTCTTCTTCGTGCTATGTCTGATTCCATCCAGACCTCCAAGCTTTACTGGAGACTGGTTGACCATACTGCAAAGCCTCTGACGCTGGAAGAAGTCTTTTACATGGCCACCATTGGAGGCGGCTCTTTCTTCGGAAAAGTGGGAAGCTTTGAAAAAGACTATGAATTTGATGCGGTTATTTTAAGCGATGAAAACCTGCCTTATCCGCAGACCTTCACGCCTAAACAGCGCCTGGAACGGCTGGTCTATCTTTCAGATGACCGCAACATCACCGGCAAATATGTCGCCGGGGTAAAAATCTTTTAATACGAGGGGATAACTTATGAAAACACAGCAGACATCACTTGGAAACTCTCTGCTCCTGCTTCTGACAGCAGCTATCTGGGGCGTTGCCTTTGTTGCTCAGAGCGTAGGAATGGACTATGTAGGACCCTTTACCTTTAACGCCGTGCGCTGCATCATCGGTGCCATCGTCCTGCTTCCTGTCATCTGGTTTTTCAACCGGAAAAAACAGCCAAAAGAGAGCTCCGAACAAGACCAAAAGACCGACCGCAAAACTCTTCTTTTAGGAGGAATTTCCTGCGGCATTGCCCTCTGCCTTGCAAGCAATTTTCAGCAATTGGGTATTCAGTACACTACCGTTGGCAAAGCGGGATTTATCACAGCCTGCTATATCGTCATCGTTCCTATACTGGGGATCTTTTTAAAGAAAAAGTGCAGTCCCTTTGTATGGGTGGCTGTGGGAATGGCTCTTATCGGTCTTTATCTTCTTTGTATTACCGACGGTTTTTCCATCGGGAAAGGTGATCTGCTGGTCCTGATCTGTGCATTTTTGTTTTCTTTTCACATTCTGATCATTGACTACTTTTCACCGAAAGCAGACGGGGTGAAAATGTCTTGTATCCAGTTTCTGGTATGCGGCATTCTTTCCGGTATTCCGGCATTGCTGCTGGAAAATCCGCAAATATCCTCCATCCTGGCTGCATGGATGCCCGTCCTTTACGCAGGTATCTTCTCCTGTGGAGTAGCCTATACTTTACAGATCATAGGACAAAAAAATATGAACCCTACCATTGCTTCTTTAATTTTGAGCCTGGAATCCTGTATTTCTGTTCTTGCCGGCTGGATCATCTTAGGCCAAAGTTTAAGTACCAGGGAAATCTTAGGATGCGTGATCATGTTCTGCGCCATTATCCTGGCGCAGCTTCCGCAAAAAGAAAAATGACGCAAAATAACATGGCGGTACCATACGGTACCGCCATATTCATGTTAAATCCCCCACTCCCTGCTGATCATCTGCAGTTTTACCATATGAGGATAAATTTCACCTGTTTTCATCAGTTTTTCCGGTGCTCCCTGTTCGGCAACGACACCGTCCGAGAGTACAACCACTTTATCTGCGCCGCTTACTGTGCGCATACGATGTGCAATAACCAATACCGTCTTATCTTTTATCAATCTCGACAACGCAGACTGTATCAAAGTTTCATTTTCCACATCAAGGCTTGCTGTTGCTTCATCAAGTAAAATGATAGGCGAATTTTTAAGAAACGCACGGGCAATAGAGATACGCTGCCGTTCACCGCCGGACAGCTCACAGCCATTTTCACCGATCATACTGTTATATCCATCCGGGAGCTTCGCTGCAAATTCTTCGCAATTTGCCAGTCTCGCCGCTGCGAGCACTTCCTCATCTGTCGCGTTCTTTCTGCCTATTCGAATATTTTCCATAATCGTATTGTTAAACAGCGTCACATCCTGAAACACAATAGAGTACAGCGACAACAGTGTTTCCGGCTCTATTTTCGATATATCCATGCCTCCCACAGTAATCTTTCCTTTGTTTATGTCCCAGAACCGCGCAGCAAGGCGTGATACCGTAGTTTTTCCGCCGCCGGACGGACCGACTAAAGCAGTAACCTGCCCTTGTTTTGCCGTAAAGGACACGTCCTTTAATACAGTTTCCCCAGTATTGTAAGAAAAAGCTACATGGTCGAATACAATATCATAACCTTTATTTGTCATTACAGTGCTTCCTGTTTGAATAGGCTGATCCAGAATTTCATTCATTCGTTTGATATTTGTTCTGGTAGATATGATCGCAGCAAGATTTTGCAGCGCTCCCTCAAGGGGAGCATACAGTCTTGAAGCCACAAGCAAAAACAGAAAAAACAGCGGAATATCTATTTCTCCGGCAATAAGCAGAGCAGAACCTGTCAGCCCAACTGTAGCAATCCCGAATTTTAATATCAATGTGGAAGAAACAACAAAAAGAGCAGTTCCAAGTTCCGTAATAATGTGTCTTTTTTCTACGCGGTCAATTTTTTCATCCAGCCCTTTCAGATAATTTGCTTCCGCATTGTTTGCCTTTAAATCCTGCAAACTCTCGATACATTCCTGCACGCCGCTTTCAAGCGCAACATTTGCTTCTACAGATTTTCGGTTAAAATATTCCTGTATACGTGCCGACAAAAATGTGATGGTAAACGCCACCGGCAAAACCCACACAGCGGCAAGCGCCATCCGCCAATCATAGACGAAAAGACAAATGCCTATCAGCGTAGTAGAAATAAGCGAACCAGCCAGAGCCGGTACATAATGGGAAAAGGCAGTTTCCAAGGTGGCACAATCGCCCATAATAGAATTCGTCAAATCGGCAAGGTCTTTTTTTCCAAAAAAGGAAAGCGGGATCTTACGAAGTTGTTCCGCCAGGGAGATACGCCTTACACCGCTTTCCACATACGTTGCCAGGTACGTTGCATTATATTGAAACCACGTGGCAGCGAATATAAAGCATAAACACCCCAAAGTCCCGACCCCATAGAAAGCCGCACGTTCTCCGGTTACTCCCCCGTTCATCATATCAAGAACCAGAGAATACAATAGCCCGACAGGAAACATAAAAGATATATCCTGTACCATGCAGGCAATACAGCCTTTTATCAAATCTATGGCACCTTGTCGTGATAATGCAAAGCGTCTTTGCAGTGTCCTAATCATGCCCTTACCTCCAATCCCTTATTTTCACTGGAAATCCTCCATTCTGCTGCTTCTGAATAATTTTTCCACATACGCGCAAAAATACCGTTTTTCTTTCGCAGCTCATTGTATGTGCCATATTCCGCGATCTCTCCATTTTCCAGCACATAAATGCAGTCTGCGTCTGTAATGGATGACAGCCTGTGCGCGATCATGATCACCGTTTTTCCCTTTGAAAGAGCAGATAAAGCCTTTTGTACCCGCACTTCATTATCCGGGTCAGCAAACGCAGTGGCTTCATCAAGAATCAGGATGGGTGCATTTTTTAAGATTGCACGGGCAATCGCTATTCTCTGTTGTTCTCCTCCGGACAGATATACACCTTTTGTTCCGACAACTGTATCTATGCCATCTGGAAGTTTTTCGATAATATCCAGGCACTGTGCGGCTTTCAGCGCACGCTCGATTTCTTCCCGCGCTGCGCCTGGTTTTGCCATACGCACATTGTCCAATATAGAGGCTTTAATAAGCCGGCTGTTCTGAAATACAAAAGATACTTTATCCATCAATGTTTCTTTTGGAATGTCGCGTATATCTATATTCCCTATAAGAACTCGTCCTTTTTGCGGGTCAAAAAATCTTGTAACTATATTGGCAAGAGTCGTCTTGCCGCCGCCGGACACGCCTACTAACGCAACGGTCTGTCCCGGCTTAATAGATAAAGATACATCATTCAGCGCATTTTTCTTACCGTCGTAGCTGAAACTGACATGGTCTAATACAATCGAATATACAGAAGGGATCTTCTTTTCTTTGCTCTCCGGCAGCGGCTTTTCCTTAAGCACTTCATCAATTCTGTTAATCGCATCGCCGACAAGCATTGCATCCTCGCTCATAAACATGATTTTTGTAAGCGTTGTGCCAATAACAGGGGTGATCACAATATAAAAGATCAGGTTCAGCAGCAAGTCCTCTGTTACCCCGTCCCTTGTAAAAAAAATACCTCCGGCAATTAAAAACGCAAATACACTGTTGATCGCGGTTGTATAAAACAGCATCGGCAGCCGTAACGCTTTCGTATATGCAATAACCCAGGTTTCATAATTGTCAATGGCGGCTTTAAATCTCTTAAAGGAAAAAATGGTTTGTCCAAAGGTCTTAACTACGGGTACGCCCCTTACATATTCAACTGCCTCATTTGACATAGCAGAAAGTGCATTTTGGTATTCTTTCATTTTTTGTTCCATTCCTGCACCTGTCATCTTCATCATGATCAGGAAACCAAGAACGACCGGAATAAGACTTAATACTCCCAACCGCCAGTCAAACGCAAGAAGCATAAAAAGCAATCCTATAGGTGTCGCAATCGCGCCTGCTTTATCCGGCAGTCTGTGTGCAAGATAGGTTTCTGTAGCAGCGCTGGAAGTATTTACGATCCTTCTTAGGTTTCCGCTTCCATACTTCTCCGTTACACCAAGAGGCAGCGCCGTAATATGCCGCATCAGTTCCTTTCTGATATTCGCAGCAACCCGGAACGCGCTTATGTGGGAGCACAGCAAAGCAGCTATATAAACAAGAATAGACAGAACTGCAAACAATACCGCAAACCACCCATAACGCGTAACATGTTCCGCTTGTGAGAAATCCGGGGAAACTTCCAGTATGTCGTGAATGATACGCCATATATACCAAAAAGGTACAA
>CALIZJ010000275.1 GCA_938028845.1 uncultured Blautia sp. | reverse complement strand
GTGCTCTTCCGATCTTTTATATCTTTTTTCCTTGCGGTTCCTGGCATCTGAAAGGGAACGGTTTTTTGCCGGCGCAGATGCTTTCTGAGGATAGAAAACAAGGTATCCGAACAGGGCAAGGGTAACTCCAAGGAATACGTCTATCGCTGAATGCTGTTTCAAGAACATGGTGGACAGTATGATCAGCGTAGTAAGGATCAGGGAACCAAATTTTATTCCACGTCTGTCCTTTAAGGCCTTACAGGAAATAATGGACATGTGGACTGCCAGTGAATTAAACACATGGATGCTGGGAAGGATGTTCGTGGGGGTGTCTGTTTTATAAATAAATTTCACAAGATCGATAAATATATTATCCCGGGTAAATTCCTGCGGACGCAGGTGCTGCACATTGGGATAAATATAGGAAACGATCAGAAAAACAGTCATTCCCATCATCAGGTTAAAAACTAACTGGTAGTATTCATGCTTGTTTTTATTAATAAAAATAAAATAAAAAATAGCAAAAGCCATGTAAGGAAACCACAGTAAATACGGCACGATGAAAACTTCACAAAAAGGAATCATATCATCAAAAACCGTATGGACTACATGATAACGGTACACTGTACGGTTTTCAAGGTATCCGAATAATAATATATAAATTAGAAAATATGCTAAGATGATCAATCCATGCTTATATTTTTTTATAAACGCCAACAAATTACTCATTCTTCCTTTCCTGTAGATTTTTCAATTATATCACAGGCAATATGACTTTTAAAGCCTTCTTCATTAAAGACACAGAAAATTCACGCTCGCTGTTTCTGGCTTCTCCGTCCTTATGAACTGGAAGGTAAGCTTCACTGTGTATAGCTATGTGCTGGCAGCGAAAAATATGTATTCCTTTAAAATGTGTGTGTTTTCCAAACAAAGCGGTGGGAAGACACACGAGAAGGGAAAGTTTATGAAACCCTTCTACCACAAGAACATCCAAAGCGCCGTCAAAAGGACTGGCTTTTGGACAAAAACGAAATCCGCCGCCCTCATATTTCTGGTTCATGACTGTAATAAAATAGACTTTTTCATACTGCTGTTTTCTCCCTCCGTCCATAGATATGGACATGGAACAAGGGGTGGTGAACAAAAGCTGCTTTAAGGCTACAAACAAATACACCAGCTTCCCAAGCCTGAACCGGTTCAGGTATTTTTTAATAGGCGTTACGCCTACATCCCGGCATACGGCTGCGTCAAAACCGATTCCGGCGCTGACACCGAAACGGCTGATCCGGCCGCCTTCCTGGATAACTGGCACATCCATAAGTGCAATCTTTTCCCTAGAAAGAATTACATCAAGGGCTTTTAGAGGAGTCTTTGGAAGCTCCATGCCACGGCAGAAGTCATTGCCTGAGCCTGTGGGAATGCAGCCAAAAATCACATGTTCAAAATCAGTAATACCGGTGAGCACTTCCTGTATAGTGCCGTCCCCGCCTACTGCGACTATATATGCAGGATTATCTTTGGTTCCCTCACCGCTTATTTTTTCAGAAATCTGTGCGGCATGTCCTACATATTTGGTCATAAAGACCTGATAGTCCACCTTTCGCAATTCTAATTCCTTTTCCAGGATGTCCCAGACTTTTTCTCCCACACCGGAAC
Source organism: uncultured Blautia sp. (assembly GCA_938028845.1). Classification (GTDB taxonomy): domain Bacteria; phylum Bacillota; class Clostridia; order Lachnospirales; family Lachnospiraceae; genus Blautia_A. The sequence continues at coordinate 7,713 of CALIZJ010000275.1, read as the reverse complement.
GGGAATTAGGATTTACGATAAAATAATACATATTACCCCTCCCCAAATCAATTCCAGTTTAATCATATCATTAGAAGTCTGCTTTTACAAATGAAAATTTTGGGATGTTAATGAAAAAAGTATAAAAGCAGCGTTTTTTATTTGACATGGAGGGGAAATGTATGAGAAAAGTGCGGCACTTTACAGAAATTTAACATACCCTGTGCATAAGATTTAACGAAAGATGAGTATACTGAAAGAGAAAATGAGAGAATAAAAAAGAAAAGTTTGACGGAGGAAAAAACATGATTTATTTGGTGGAAGACGATGAGAGTATCAGGGAACTGGTGGTTTACACGCTGAAGAGCCAGGGAATGGATACAAAAGGCTTTGAGCGGCCATCTTTATTTTGGAAGGCGATGGAAAAGGAGCAGCCTTCTCTTCTTCTGCTGGATATCATGCTTCCTGAGGAAGACGGGATTTCTATTTTAAAAAAGCTCCGTATGCGGCCGGATACAAGAAAGCTGCCTATTATTATGCTTACAGCCAGAGGAAGCGAGTATGATACAGTGGTAGGTCTTGACAGCGGGGCAGATGACTATATCCCCAAGCCTTTTCGGATGATGGAGCTGATTTCCAGAATCCGTGCTCTTCTCCGGCGGGCAGAGGATTCCGGGGCGGAAGAGTATCAGATAGGAAAACTTTATGTGAATCCTGCAAAGCATATTGTTACGGTAAACCAGGAGGCGGTGAGCCTCACTTTAAAAGAATATGAGATGCTTTGCCTGCTTTTAAAAAACAGTGGTATGGTGCTTTCACGTACGCAGCTTTTAAACCAGATTTGGGGTTACGAGTTTGACGGTGAAAGCCGGACTGTGGACGTACATATCCGTACTTTAAGGCAGAAACTTGGAGAGGCAGGGGACCTTATTGAGACAGTCCGGGGCATTGGATATAAGATCGGAGGAAAATAAACCTGCTGTTTACAGTACCAGCAGCGGAAAACAGTTAAGATGTGGGAGAAACAGGAGATTTCCTGTTTCTTTTTTTTCGGAAAGTATGCTATACTATCCCAGTGAATACAGGAATGAATTTAAATGCTTTGAGAGGAAAAGAGAAGATGAAATCATTAGTGATCGCGGAAAAACCCTCTGTGGCAAGAGATATTGCACGGGTCCTGCACTGCGGCCAGAAAGGAAACAGCTTTTTGGAAGGAAAAGAGTATGTGGTGACCTGGGCACTTGGACACCTGGTCACTCTTGCTGACCCGGAGGATTACGATAAGAAATATACAAAATGGGAGATGTCTACTCTTCCCATGCTGCCGGATGAGATGAAACTTGTAGTGATCCGCCAGACAGCGAAGCAGTACCAGGCAGTAAAAACCCAGCTTTTCCGAAAAGATATCGGCACTGTCATTATAGCGACAGATGCAGGCAGGGAAGGAGAGCTTGTGGCAAGATGGATCCTGGATAAGGCAGGATGCCGTAAGCCCATTAAAAGATTATGGATCTCATCTGTTACAGATAAAGCCATCCGGGACGGCTTTCAAAATTTAAAGGACGGACGGGAGTATAACAATCTTTACCGGGCAGCGGCAGCCAGGGCGGAGGCGGACTGGCTGGTGGGAATGAACGGTACCCGGGCTCTTACCTGTAAATATAATGCCCAGCTTTCCTGCGGCCGGGTGCAGACCCCTACCCTGGCAATGATCGCTAAAAGGGAGGAAGAAATACGCAGTTTTCAGCCAAAGGAATATTATGGCCTTACCATTCTGGCAGGAGACGTGCGCTGGACCTGGAGGGATGAAAAAAGCAAAAGCTACCGTTCCTTCCAGAAAGAACGGGTGGAAGAAATCCGAAAAGTTGTAAGCGGCAGCTTTTTAGAAGTGACGAATGTGACCGCTAAGGAGAAGAAATCCTTTGCACCCGGGCTTTATGATCTGACTTCTTTGCAGCGGGAGGCAAATCAGAAATACGGTTTTTCTGCAAAGGAAACGTTAAATATTATGCAGCGCCTATATGAGAACCATAAGGTGCTCACTTATCCAAGGACAGATTCCAGATATATCGGAAAAGATGTAGTGCCTACCATCAAGGAGCGCTTAAAAGCATGCGGCGTAGGACCTTATAAAAAACTTGCTGGAGCTCTTATCAATAAACCTGTGCAGGTGAACGCAAGCTTTGTGGATGATAAAAAGGTAAGCGATCACCATGCCATCATTCCCACAGAACAGTTTGTGCAGTTGGACCATATGACAAATGAGGAACGTAAAATTTATGACATGGTGGTGCGCAGATTTTTAAGCGTTCTGTATCCTCCTTTCCTGTACGAGCAGGTGACGATGGAAGGAAAGGCATCGGGATACGATTTCGCTGCAAGCGGCCAGGCAGTAAAGAGCCTTGGCTGGAAAGAAGTGTATGAAGGCGGGTACCAGGAAGAAGAGGAAGAAGGGGACGGACAGAAGCTGGAAAACCAGAGGCTTCCTCTTCACAGCAGGGGAGAACGTCTGAAAATAGAAAACCTTTCTTTAAACACCGGAAAGACAAAACCTCCTGCACATTTTACAGAGGCCACTCTTTTAGCCGCTATGGAAAACCCGGTGAAGTATATGGAAAGTAAAGATGCGGCCGCGGCAAAGACTCTGGGCGAGACAGGAGGACTAGGAACTGTGGCCACAAGGGCAGATATTATCGAAAAACTTTTCCATACCTTCCTTATGGAAAAGAAGGGAAATGAGATTTATATTACTTCCAAGGCAAAGCAGCTATTAGACCTTGTTCCGGGAGACCTGAAAAAACCAGAGCTGACAGCGGACTGGGAGCGGAAGCTTTCAGATATTGCCAAAGGCAAGATGCGCCAGGAGACTTTCTTAAAGGAAATACGGGAATACACCTGTGAGATCGTAGATGAAATAAAAAGCGGAGAAGGGGCTTTCCGGCACGATAATATTACCAACAAAATCTGTCCAAGATGCGGTAAGCGTCTTTTGGCTGTAAACGGCAAAAACAGCAGGATGCTGGTATGCCAGGACCGGGAATGCGGCTACAGGGAAACCATAGCCCGTATGACCAATGCCCGCTGTCCCAAATGCCATAAAAAGATGGAGATGATCGTGAAAGGCAAGGAAGAGACCTTTGTATGCGCCTGCGGTTATAAGGAAAAGCTTTCCGCATTTCAGGCAAGAAGAGAAAAAGAAGGGGCGGGCGTAAACAAAAGAGACGTGCAAAGATACATGAAACAGCAGCAAAAAGAAGCCAAAGAGCCGGTAAATAACGCATTTGCACAGGCTCTTAAAGGAATCAAACTGGATTAAAGGAAAAGGGGAGCGGCATATGCGAAGAGAGGTTACTCTGGAAGAAATCTCAGATGGAAAGCTTTACGGGGCAAATGATATGGTAAAGGCGGACTGCCAGGACTGTGTGGGATGCTGGGACTGCTGTCTTGGAATGGGCGAGTCCATTGTCCTGGATCCTTTGGATGTGCACCGCCTATGTGTAAACTTAGGGAAAAGTATGGAGGAACTGCTTTCAAGGGAGATTTCCCTTGGGGTGATGGACGGGAATATCCTGCCGTACCTTAACATGACAGGAGCAGAAGAGAGATGTGTGTTTTTAAACCAGGAAGGCAGATGTTCCATCCATCCTTTCCGGCCGGGAATCTGCCGGCTGTTCCCTTTGGGAAGGTTTTATGAGGAACGCGGACACCAGTATTTTCTTCAGGTACATGAGTGTAAAAAACAAAACAGGAGCAAGATAAAGGTAAAGAAATGGATTGATGTGCCGGACGTAAAACGGTACGAGGCTTTTGTTGATGACTGGCATTATTTTTTAAAAGATGTACAGGAGATCTTATATCAGACAGAGGATACAGAAAAGATCCGCGATCTGAATCTTTATGTGGTGAAGCGGTTTTATCTTATGTCTTATGATAGGGAACAGGATTTTTACCCGCAGTTTTACGAACGACTTGGGGAGGGAAAGGAAATCCTGGAAGAAGAAAGAGCAAAGCTGCATGCATAAAAAAGTTTGGAAATAAAAAGGCGAGTTTGTTTGGATGACGGAAAAAGTACGTTGAAAGGAGAAAAAGATGGCAGTATCAGAAGATTATTTACTCAGGAGCATACAGGATATTTCAAGGCTTATCTCCACTCTTTTGCTGGGAAAGGACAGGGTGGATTTTGAAGAATTGGAAGATGTAGAGGAAGAGAGCAGAAAGCTTTATGAACAGCTTATTTTAATGGCGGATGAAGGGGATATCAACGGAGCGGAAAATCTGCTTTCTGAGGAAATGAAAGAAGGAGATAAAACGTATCTGGAGCTGGCTCTTAGTTTTTATCTATACCTTAATGATTTTGACGATGATTTTTTAGATGATCATGACTATTCCAGGGAAGAGGTCCTGGATGGGATACGTCTTCTGGGAGAGGACTGGGGCATTACAGGAATCGGAGAGCTTCGTTGATTTTTATATGCGTTTTTTATAGGGGACAAAACCAGGGAACAGAGAGAATCTGTTCCTTTTTTTTACGGTTTGGATGAAAATATAAATAATTAAGAAAATATAAAATCTATTGACAAATATTGGTGGTATGCTAATATGAGTATAAATTTTTAAAATTAAAACTTTTAAAATTAAAACATTTTTTGAGGTGGGAATATGAATTATTCTATGGTGACTTTATTATATGGAATGAAATTCAGAAGATTGCTGGAAAAATTTTTAAAACCCATTGAGGAGGAATATGCCTTAAACAAAGTGGATCTGCAGATCATGTTTTATTTATATTCTGCCGGACCGCTGGACACTTCCAAAGACATTATGGAATTAAAGCTTTTTACAAGAGGACATATTTCCCAGTCTTTGGGACGTTTGCAGAAAAAAGGGTATGTGATCATAGAGCAGGATAAGGAAGACAGAAGATGTACCCATAATCATCTGACCGCGAATGCAGGAGAGATCATAAATAAACTTCAGGATATATTCGGCCGGGTACAGGAGATTTTAATGCAGGGTGTGACCGAAGAGGAAAAAAACGCGGTCACTTCTGTAGTACGCAAAGTAAATGAAAATATGAACCGGGTTGTCCTGTAGGGGCCGCAGGCAGGAAATCTCAGGCAGGTGCCGGAAGATAAAAGCCAATGTGAGAATCAGGAGGAACAGACATATGGGCAAAATCATAGGTATTGACCTAGGAACTACAAACAGCTGCGTATCCGTAGTAGAAAACGGAGCGCCGGTAATTATCCCAAGCAGCTCAGGAAACCAGACTACGCCAAGCGTAGTAGCGTTTACCAAAAACGGAGAGCGGCTGGTGGGAGACAGTGCGCGCAGGCAGGCCGTGACAAATACAGAGCGGACCATCAGCTCTATAAAACGGCATATGGGGACGGACTGGAGCATCCGCATTGACGGAAAAGAATATAAACCCCAGACCATCAGTGCTATGATCCTTATGCAGCTTAAAAAGGATGCAGAGGAATTTACCGGGGAGGAGATAACAGAAGCAGTCATTACGGTTCCTGCCTACTTTAACGATATTCAAAGACAGGCTACGAAGGATGCGGGAAGAATAGCCGGGCTTACGGTAAAACGTATCATTAATGAACCAACAAGTGCTGCCCTTTCCTACGGGTTAAACCACGGAGAGCCCCAGAAAGTCATGGTTTACGACCTTGGAGGCGGAACTTTTGATGTATCGGTCATAGAAATCGGCGATGGTGTTATAGAAGTGCTTGCTACCGCAGGGGATAACCATCTGGGCGGAGACGACTTTGACGGAAGGATCCGCCAGTGGCTTGTAAAGGAGATAAAGAGAATGCATCATGTGGATCTTTCCCGGGATCTAGCGGCAATGAAGCGGATCACAGAAGCAGCGGAGGAAGCGAAGAAAGCCCTCTCTTCCAATATCTCTACAAAGATTACCCTTCCCTATCTTGCGCAGGTAAAAGGAACGCCCATACATTTGGATATTGATTTTTCACGGTCACAGTTTGAAGAACTGATCCGTGACCTGATCGAAAGAACAGCCGGACCGGTGCAGAGTGCGTTAAACGACGCGGGAATCCGGGCTTCAGACCTTGGAAGGGTTCTTTTGGTAGGCGGTTCTACCAGAATTCCGGCTGTTCAGCAAAAAGTGCGGGAACTGACGGGCAAAGAGCCCTCTAAAAATATCAATCCGGACGAATGTGTGGCAAAAGGAGCGGCTATCCTTGGCAGCACCCTGCAGGGAAACGGGCTTATAGCCGCAGGAACAGGAAAAGATCTCTTGCTTCTTGATGTGACGCCCTTAACTCTGTCCATCGAGACTGTAGGCGGGGTGGCGACGAAGCTGGTAGGACGAAACTCCACTTTGCCTACCCGGTATTCTAAGATCTTTTCCACAGCAGCCCCTTATCAGAGGTCAGTGGAAATCCATGTGCTTCAGGGGGAGCGCCCTATGGCAAGGGATAATAAGACCATCGGCAAATTTAAATTAAAAGGGATCAAGCCGGCGCCTGCCGGGGTGCCCCAGATAGAAGTAACCTTTGACATAGATGCCAACGGAATCTTAAAAGTTTCGGCAAGAGATCTGGACACAGGTAAAGAACAGTCTATTACTATTACGGCAAACGAGAGAATGTCAGACGCAGAAATTGAGCAGGCGATCCAGGATGCGCAAAATTATGCCGGGTATGATGAAATCCGGCGGGAAGCTATGGAAGTACTGGACGAGTCCCAGAAACTCCTTGCAAGGACGGACCAGGCAGTAAAGGCAGCAGGAAAGCAGCTTGAACGTTCTGCCAAAAAGCAGGTTAAAAACGACAGCAATTCTCTGCGCAGGCTGGTGACAAAATGTCAGTTAGGCAATGTGACGGAAAAAGAAGTGGAAGACATCCGACAGGCAAAAGAACAGCTTGAAAGAACGGTATCAGAAGTTTTGCATATAGAAGATAAGGAATAAAGCAGGTGGGAATGATGGATAAAATAAAAGGTTTTTTTGATCGTTTGATGGACGGAAGAAACGGTATGGATGACTGTGCAAGGACTGTGCTTATCGCTTCCCTCTTTCTTTATCTGGCGTCTCTTATTTTTAATCAGGGAATTTTATACCTCCTTTTCTGGGCAGCATTTATTTATGGGCTGTTCCGTGTCTTTTCCAAAGACAGGGAACAGCGGTTAAAAGAAAATCTGAAATTTTTAGGCTATATACAGCTTATCAAAATGAATTTCCAGCAGAGAAAGACTCACAGGATCTTCATGTGTACAAGATGCGGAAAAATGGTCCGGGTGCCCAAGGGAAAAGGGAAAATAGAGATCACTTGTCCGGTGTGCGGGAATAAGATGATCCACCGTACATGAAAAATTGCTTCTTAGCGTTCCTTATTTTCCCCGCACCCAGCCATTCGTGGACGGTATTTCCTGTAATCTGCTTTGCCATTAAAAGCAGGAGCAGGACGGTCATAATAAAGTCAACGGTGATTTTAAAAAGCATTTTCGGTTTCATAGGATTCCTCCTTGAGATTAAAAGATACCACCAAACTTATACCTGGTGTGCTTCCAGATATTCCAGCATATAGCCGATGGCTTCCTGGGCATCGTCCCCGTAAAATCCATGGCCGCCGTCTTCGATTACCTTTAACTGGGCGGATGGATAGATGTTAAGGGCACGTTGGGAATAGGAAAGAGGTACGATGCTGTCCGCATCTCCATGGATCAGCAGTACATCGTCTTCGTAAGCTGCAATATCTTCAT
>CALIZJ010000274.1 GCA_938028845.1 uncultured Blautia sp. | reverse complement strand
ATCCCATCGGCTTTTATAAAGAAGTAAGGCTAAATGAAAAGGAGATGGAGGAAATGGCGGCTGTACTGGAAAACCTGACCGGCACGCCGGCGAAAACTTTTCTTTCACAAGCCCGGCAATGGGAAGGCGATAAGCAGTTTTATGGAGGGTTTACCATATCCGCGGAAGAGACGACAAAAAATCCTGACGGGAGTTATTCCTATGCAGTAGGAGAGGAACAGGAAGAAGAAACGGCGGATCAGGAAGACATTACCCTTAAGGACGGGCTTACTTATGAAGAGTTTAAAGAAAATATGGAAGAAGCGGACCGGATCATTGGGGGAGGATCCAACTACCGGACAGACAATTTAAGCAGTTTTTGCATGGTGCCCTATACTTATGAGGAAGCCATGGAACAATATGAGCTTACAAAAAATACAGACCGGTTTACCGGAGGTTATGCAAGGCTCTTCTGCGATTACTATATCGTAGTGCCGGCTTCCCTTCTGCCTGTGTTTTTGGCAGTGGCCTTATTTCTTAAAGACCGCCAGGCGCATATGGAGACACTTCTTTATACAAGGCGGATTTCTTCGGCGCGGCTGATTTTAAGCCGGTATGCGGCCCTTATTACAGGAACGATGGTTCCGGCTCTTGTTTTAGGCTATATTTCCAATTCCTCTGTATGGGGAATGTACCCGGGGGAAAATCTGGACTATCTGGCGATGCTGAAGTATTCAGTAATCTGGCTGCTTCCTACAGTGATGACGGTGACTGGAGCGGGGATGTTTTTTACAGTTCTTACAGATACGCCGGCGGCGATCCTGGTGCAGGTCCTTTGGTGGTTTTTTGATGTGAACCAGGGAATCTGGGAGAAAAACGGGTGTGCTCTTTTCCGCCTGATGCCCAGACATAATACCCTTGTGGGCACACAGGAATGGGTGGATCATATAGAAAAATTTGCGGCTAACCGGATCTTTTTCACCTGTTTTGCGCTGCTTTTGGTGTTGGGAACCATATTTATTTACGAACAGAAACGGAGGGGAAGGCTGTATGGGAAGAAGATCGGAAAAAAGATGCCGGCTTTTTTGGGACATCGCAAAAGCAAATATAAAGCATAATTTCCGCTGGCACTTTCTTTTAGCTGTGCTGCTTACAGGGATGATCCCTGTAATGTTCGGGACGGAGCAGCTTTCAGAAACAGTTTGTGCCATGCCATTGGAGTTTATGTTCTCTTTGGTTGGAATCCTTGTTTTTACCCCTGTGTTCTTGCCGGAGCAGGATCCGGCAATTTCCCAGATCGTAGGGACGAAGGCTGTGGAGAGAAGCTTTGTGGAAGGAGTTAGGACATGTTATTCGGCTTTGGCGCTTGTGCTGCTTTTGGGGATATTTTTCCTTTGGTTAAAGGAGAATGGATGTGCGGTGAGCGTAAGGCTTTTTTGGGGAACCCTTGGGGACTGTATTTTTCTGGGAAGCCTGGGATTTGCAGCGGGGGCTTTTACAGGAAACATAGTAATTTCCTATATGATTCCGGTATTCTTTTATACGGTTAGCTATTTTGGAAAAAATAAGATGGGGAATTTTTATCTTTTTTCCATGATGGAAGGGGATTTTCGGCCCAATGCATGGCTTTTAGGGTGCGGGTGCTTTATTTTGGCGGGAACGCTTTTTATAAGATGGAAACATCCTCCAAGAGAGAGAGGATAGGTTATGGAGGCAGGAGGGGGCTTTCTGCCTCCTGATTGCACCAGCATCCCCTAAATATTAAGTGCCAAATATCGACAAAACTTTCTGTTGCATTTTCTTTTTCTATAAGATAAACTTTTTTTAGCAGATTTCTTAATTCCCGTTGTACGGATTTTGTCACAGCAGGATTCTTTCCAGGCAGCCATCTATTCTGAGAGATTATCTGAAGCATTTCTTAAATTCTTTTTATTCTTTTCCCTTGATTCTGGGATATATCACCGATACCTTTATTATTGTCTTTATACAAGCGGAAATTGTTGCCTGTTAGAACAAAATTTGCTATAGTGTAAGCAGATGATTTCTCTTTATAGTATTTCTGCGGAAAGGATGCTATATGGAAAATCCAATGAACACTAATGAGAAAAAAACTTCTGCCCTAAAAGAAGAAGACGCTGCATGTGGACGTCACCACCTATGTGCTCTGTTCCGGAAAAATGAAAAAGCCCCGTAAAAAGATAAAGGCAGGGATCAATACCTACCGGATCATTCCCATTATGATGCGGGAAAAAGATGCAGGAGCTTTTATTAAAGTACTAAAAGAGAAGATACAGCGGGGAGAAGCCGTCACCCGCTCTGACCTTGCCTGGCTTACCCTTACGCCTCTCATGGGTGGAAAAGTGTCCCAGAAGGAACGGATCCTGGATGCTTACGAATTACTCAGGGACAGCACTGCATTTTCCCAGGAGGAAAAGGAGAAGCTGGATTCAGTATTATATGTGATGGCAAACAAATTCCTAAATGGAAAGGAATTGAAAAAGGTAAAGGAGGAGATAGATCGGAAGAG
>CALIZJ010000273.1 GCA_938028845.1 uncultured Blautia sp. | reverse complement strand
TAAGGAACGGATAGTGAGCAGGTCGGTTAAAGTCTGGGTGGGATGTTGATGGCCGCCGTCACCGGCATTGATCACCGGAATGGAAGAAGCCATAGAAGCGACAAGCGGAGCGCCTTCTTTCGGGTGCCGCATAGCGCAGATATCTGCATAGCAGGAAGTTACACGAATCGTATCAGCAACACTTTCTCCTTTAGCAGCAGAACTGGAATCAGCGGTGGAAAAACCTAAAACCTTTCCTCCAAGATTCATCATAGCAGCCTCGAAACTTAAACGGGTACGTGTGCTGGGTTCGTAAAACAGGGTAGCTAATCGTTTGTCGTCACAGGTATGTGCGTATTTTTGGGGATTTCTCTCAATATCGTTGGCTAAATCCAAAAGCTTGTCCAGCTCGTCTACGGAAAAATCCAACGGACTCATTAAGTGTCTCATGTCATACCTCCATATTTTTCTATACAGGAATTTGCAGACATCCAAAGTCTGGACATCTGCAAATTTTCTGTTTCCACCATCATATAATATGTGGCATTTTTTTTCAAGAAGATTTGGTAAGTATTTTTTCAAAAAGTAAGCCCGTAAAAAACCAGAGCGGAGCGTAGTCAAACCGTATGAGTCCTTTGTAGTGGTACGGGGTATCGCTGTAATCCCAGGGACACATATGGAAATGTTTTAAAATAGAACCGCTGGAATATTCAGCGGCAAAAATGCCGGTGGTATATAAGAAGCCCCTCATAACCGCAGGCAGGGCAGCGATCTTTTTGTAGACAGGCCCGATGACCGCTGCGCATCCGTATATGGGAAACATTAAAAGAGAAGTCTTTCCCATCATGGTAGATTCACCGGCGCAAAGGGCATGGAACCCGGTCCACAGGATTTCCAGGCACCAGCCCACAGAGCCGCAGAGCAGAAAATTTCGTTTCATATGCAAAATACTCCTTGTGCTTTCGCTTGCGCTGACAGACAGCGTTGATTTTTACTGGTATTTCGGCAAAAATTAACATAAATTTTACCTATTCTAGTATTGCCCGCCTTGAAAAAATAATACATGTAAGGTATAATTATTAGAACATTTAATACGGTACAGACAGGAGAAACATGAAGATGGATTATCAGCAAAGCAGGGCATATATCGAAGATGCGAAACAATACGGCAGTGTTCTGGGGCTTAAAAATATGCAGGAAATGATGCGGCGCCTTGGAAATCCACAGGATAAACTTTCCTACGTCCACGTCGCCGGAACGAACGGAAAAGGTTCTGTGATTGCCTATTTGTACAGCGTACTGTCAAATGCAGGCTACCGGATAGGAAGATATATCTCACCAGCTATTTATTCTTATCGGGAGCGTATGGAGACAGCAGGATGCCCGGTCAGCCGGGAAAAGTTTGCCGAATATGTCACGCGTGTTGCGGACGTTATCGAAAATATGGAAAAAGCAGGTCTCCCACATCCCACCCCTTTTGAGATAGAAACGGCGGTGGCATTTTTATTTTTTGCAGATGAGAACTGTGATCTGGTTCTTTTGGAAGTAGGTATGGGAGGAAATCTGGATGCTACGAATATTGTTTCCAACGTTCTGACAGCCGTTATCACTCCTATCAGTATGGATCACCAGGAATTTCTGGGAAATACCTTAAGGGAGATCGCAGAGAAAAAGGCTGGCATCATAAAACCGGGATGTACAGTAGTCCTGGCAGGCCAGGAAGAAGAAGTCCGTGAGACCATCCGGCAGACTGCAGGAAGCATGGGAGCGGAGGTTTTTGAGGCGGGGCCGGCGGATGTATCCGTGGAACACGCAGATATCTGGGGACAGAGGTTTTTCTTTGAAGGTGAGGAATACGAAATTTCTCTTTCCGGAGAGCACCAGGCGGGAAATGCGGCGGTTGCTCTTAAAACCCTTAGCTGTCTTGGCGACAAAGGCTTTCCTACCACTATGGAGCAGAGAAAGAAAGGATTAAAAGAGACAAAATGGTCGGGTCGTTTTTCAGTGATCCATAAATCCCCTTTGTTTATAGTGGACGGCGCCCATAACCCTGGTGCTGCCAGGGTGCTTGCACAGTCGGTCTGCCGGTACTTTAGCGGAAAGAATGTATATTATATTATAGGAATGTTTAAGGATAAGGATTACGATACAGTCCTTAAACTTACCTGCCCTTATGCAAAGAAGATTTGGACCATTGAGACGCCGGATAATCCGAGAGCCCTTCCGGCAAGGGAGCTTGCCCGGGCTGCGGCGAAGCGGCACCCTTATGTGGAAGCGGCGGAGTCCATAGACGATGCGGTGGAAAAAGCGTTTCATGAGGCGAAAGAAGAGGATGTGATCCTTGCCTTCGGCTCGCTCTCTTTCCTGGGAGAGCTTACACGGACAGTAATTAAACGGGAGGAGAGATAAAATGGTAGATTTACAGGAATGTCGCAGAGAGATAGATGAGATAGACGATGAGATACTCCGGCTTTTTGAGAAAAGGATGCAGGTCTGCGAGGATGTGGCTGCATTTAAGATAAGGACGGGGAAAAAAGTGCTGGATCCGGACAGAGAAAGAGAAAAAATTAAAACCTTAAAGGGAAAGGCCCACGGCGCCTTTAATGCTTCTGGGGTGGAGGAAATCTTCCATCAGCTTATGGCGATCAGCAGAAAAAGACAGTACCAGCTTTTGACAGAAAGCGGGGTGGAAGAAGAGGAAAATTATGAGATGACGGATAAACTGCCGCTGGCCCATGCCACTGTGGTTTTCCAGGGCGTGGAAGGGGCTTACAGCTATGCAGCCATGCGCGCGTATTTCGGGGAAGAGATAAAAAGCTATCATGTAAATACCTGGCGGGAGGCAATGGAAGAGGTACAGGCAGGCAGGGCGGATTACGCAGTGCTTCCTATAGAAAATTCCACAGCGGGCATTGTAGCGGATATCTATGATCTTCTGACAGAGTACAGCCTTTATATAGCAGGGGAACAGATCATTCGGGTGGAACATGTGCTTTTGGGCCTTCCGGGAGCGTCTTTAGAGGAGATAAAGACCGTCTGCTCCCATCCCCAGGGCCTTGCCCAGTGCAGCAAATTTTTGGAAGAGCATCCAGAATGGAAGACCGTCCAGGTAGAAAACACAGCCGGGGCAGCGAAAAAAATCCAAAAAGAACAGGATATCACACAGGCAGCCATCGCCAGCCGGGAGGCAGGCGAATTATTCGGGCTTGTGCCTCTGGAAGAGAATATCTGCCACAATGGAAAGAACGCTACGAGATTTATCATTGTGGAAAAGAATCCTGTTTATAAGAAAAGCGCGCAGAAGGTCAGCGTATTTTTCGAGCTTCCCCATGAGAGCGGAAGCCTTTACAGCATGCTTTCCCATATTATTTATAACGGGCTGAATATGACGAAGATCGAATCCAGGCCTATTCCGGGAAAAACCTGGGAGTACCGCTTTTTTGTGGATTTTGAAGGAAATCTAAAGGACAGTGCAGTGAAGAATGCCCTGCGGGGACTGAAAGCGGAGGCGAACCGTATGAGAGTGCTGGGAAATTACGAACTGCAGGGGGAGGAAGAGCCATGATAAGGATTCATGAATGTATTCTCTACCGTGATTTTTCCCATGGGGAAATTTTGGAAAAGATGACGGGACTGATAAATAGCCAGGAAGAGGAGAGAAACCGGGAAGAAGAGCGGGAAGTACTGTTTTCCTGCGTAAATGGAATGGTGGAACTGGCTGGAAACTACGGTTTTTCCGGGAACCTCTGGCATAATTATCTGACCTTTCTTCTGGTAAATCATGAAAATGCTTTCAGTATGGCCTGTGAGATCCGGGGCGCGGTAAAGGGAAGCATTAACCAGGCTGCAAGAAATGATTTCCGGATTTTTAAAGAATTATATGACTTTGATCTGGACATATTTGATAAACGGTACCAGACATCCTGCTGCAGCATCATTATGGATTATGAAAACACAGATGAGAGCAGCAAAATGTTTAACTCCCGTATCCGGGACCGGATCTGCAAAATGAGTAAAACCCTGGCGGCTGCAGAGACGGTGGATGAATTTATGGAGGATATGGTGCAGTTTTATAAAGACTTCGGCGTGGGAAAGCTGGGGCTTCATAAAGCGTTTCGTATCCGCCATGACCAGGACGGAAAGGTAGTGATCGAACCGATCACAAGGATTGCCCACGTACAGTTGGATGACCTGGTCGGCTATGAACTTGCTAAGAAAAAACTTATTGACAATACCGAAGCGTTTGTACGGGGACGCAAGGCGAACAACTGCCTTCTCTTTGGAGATGCGGGTACAGGGAAATCTTCCAGTATAAAAGGAATCCTGAACCGGTATTATGAGGAGGGGCTTAGGATCATTGAGGTATATAAGCACCAGTTTCAGGATCTAAACGAAGTGATCGCCCAGATCAAAAACAGGAATTATAAATTTATCATATATATGGATGATCTGTCTTTTGAAGAATTTGAAATAGAATATAAATATTTAAAGGCGGTGATAGAAGGCGGCTTGGAGAAAAAGCCGGAAAATATCCTGATCTACGCCACCAGCAACCGGAGGCATCTGGTGCGGGAGCGCGCCGGAGATAAGCTGGAGATCATGGATCAGGATGATCTTCATTCCTCTGACACGGTACAGGAAAAGCTTTCTTTGGTGTACCGGTTTGGTGTGCGGATTTATTTTGGAGCTCCCAATAAAAAAGAATTTCAGAATATCGTCCGTGTGCTGGCAAAGCGTTACGGCGTAAATATGCCTGAAGAAGAGCTTCTTCTGGAAGCAAATAAATGGGAGCTTTCCCATGGCGGGCTGACGGGAAGGACCGCTCAGCAGTTTATTGATTACCTTTTAGGACAGCAGGGATAGGAGAGAAAAAATCGAAAGAAAATTTTAAAATCTGCTTAAGGCGCTGCGGCAGCGTCAGAAGGAGGAGAATATGGCAATGACAACCTTTGCGGCAATTGATATCGGCTCATATGAAGTCAGCATAAAAATATTTGAATTGTCGAAAAAAATGGGGCTTCGGGAACTGAACCATGTAAGGTTCCGCCTGGAGCTGGGAAAAGAAGCGTATGCTTCAGGAAGGCTGGATATGGATTTGGTGGAAGCGCTCTGCGATATCCTAGAGGATTTTAAACGGATCATGGCAGAGTTCGGCGTAACCGAATACCGGGCATGTGCCACCAGTGCATTTCGGGAACTGGATAATCCCATCATCGTGATCGAACAGATTTATCAGAGGACGGGCATCCGGATCGAAATATTAAGCAATGCGGAACAGCATTTTCTTGGCTATAAATCCATAGCTGCAATAGAAGCCGGATTTAAAAAGATGATCCAGAAAGGAACGGCTATCCTGGATGTAGGAGGCGGCAGCCTGCAGGTATCCCTTTTTGATAAGGATGCCCTTGTGACTACCCAGAGCTTGAAAATGGGAAGCCTGCGTATCCGGGAACGGCTGAAAGAGCTGGAAAAGCAGAACACCCATTATGACCAGCTTATTGAAGAATTTATCAGAAATGACCTTACAGGTTTCCAGCGTCTTTACCTGAAGGACAGAGACATAAAGAATGTGATCCTTATGGGGGATTTTCTTACAGACACCATATTCCAGGGAGATATGGACGATAAGATCATTACGCGTACCGAGTTTATGAAGCGTTACGAGGATGTAGTCTATAAGCCGGAAACCATGTTGGCGGAGGAGATGGAAATCGATCCGGAATACGCATCTTTGGTAGTGCCCACCATGGTTATCTGTAAAAATTTCCTTGATATCTTCAATGCGGAGTCCATCTGGGTACCTGGCGTATCTCTTCTGGATGGAATCGCCTACGACTTTGGAGAAAAGAAAAAATACATCAAGAGCGCCCATAATTTTGAAAACGATATCCTGGTAGCGGCACGGAACATTGCAAAGCGTTATTCCAGCGGAAAGAACCACATCCAGGGAACCACCAAACTTGCCCTGGCAATCTTTGACAGCATGAAAAAAGTACACGGTATGGGAGCAAGGGAAAGGCTGCTTTTACAGATCGCAGTCCAGCTTCATGACTGCGGAAAGTATATCAGCATGAGCGATGTGGCGGAATGTTCTTACCGGATCATTATGGCTACCGAGATCATCGGACTTTCCACTGAAGAGAGACAGGTAATCGCAAGCGCCGTGCGTTATAACACCACAGAATTTGTATACTATGAGAAAAATGACGACGGCTCCGGCGTGGACCGAAACCGTTATCTTCTTGTGGCAAAGCTGACGGCCATCCTGCGTTTGGCAAACGCTATGGACAGAAGCCATTACCAGAAGGTGGAAGGCTTAAAAGCAGTCTTAAAAGACAGAGAGCTTCAGCTTGTGATCGATTCCAGCAGGGATATTTCCCTGGAGCTTGGTCTTTTAAAGGATAAAGTGGAGTTTTTTGAAGAAGTGTTTGGTATCCGTCTGGTTCTCAGACGAAAGAGAAGAATGTAGAGGTGGATTATGGATCTGAAAAAATTTAGCAAACCGGAATATTATGTAAATAGAGAATTAAGCTGGCTGAAATTTGACGACAGGGTATTAAGCGAGGCAAGAGATAAAAACCTTCCTCTTTTTGAACGCCTGAAATTTTTAAGCATCACCTCTTCTAATCTGGACGAGTTCTTTATGGTGCGGGTGGCTTCTCTTAAGGATCAGGTACATGCCGGATACGAAAAGCCGGACCTGGCAGGACTTACGCCTAAGGAACAGCTTAGCCGGATCAGCGAGGAGACCCATAATCTGGTGCATGTGCAGTATAGTGTGTTTAACCGTTCTATTCTTCCGGCGCTGGAAAAAGCGGGACTGCACCTGATCACAGAACATGAAAATCTTTCTGAGGAACAAAAGGAGTATGTGGACCGGTATTTTGAAGATAATGTCTATCCTGTACTTACGCCTATGGCAATGGATTCCTCAAGACCGTTTCCTCTTGTGCGGAATAAGACTTTGAACATCGGAGCTCTCATTTCCAAGAAAGATAAAAAGAAAGGAAAAGAGGTTCTGGTGTTTGCTACAGTGCAGGTTCCGTCTGTGCTTCCGCGTGTCATCGAGATCCCTTCCGGTAAGGAAGAGAAAAAGACGGTCATTCTTCTGGAAGAGATTATTGAGCGGAATATCCACAAGCTGTTTTTAAGCTATGACGTAGTCTGTGCCCATCCCTACCGGATCATGAGGAATGCAGACCTTACTATTGACGAGGATGAGGCGGAAGACCTTCTGGTGGAGATCCAGAAGCAGTTAAAGAAACGCCAGTGGGGCGAGGTGATCCGTCTGGAAGTGGAAGAAAAGATGGATGCCCGTCTTCTGAAAATTTTAAAAACAGAGTTTGATATTAAAAATGAAGATATCTTTTTGATCGGCGGGCCGCTGGATCTGACTATGCTGATGAAGGTGTACGGACTGGACGGCTTTGAGAAGTATAAGACGGAGAAATATGTGCCTGCTCCGGTACCGGCTTTCCAGAACGACAAGGACATTTTCCAGGTTATCCGGGAAGGAGATGTATTTTTGCACCATCCATATATGAGTTTTGACCCGGTGGTGAATTTTGTGCGTCAGGCTGCCAAGGACCCGGATGTTCTTGCCATTAAACAGACTCTGTACCGTGTCAGCGGAAATTCACCGATCATCGCAGCCCTTGCCCAGGCGGCGGAAAACGGCAAGCAGGTTTCTGTTTTGGTGGAATTAAAGGCACGTTTTGACGAAGAGAATAATATTGTCTGGGCAAAGATGCTGGAAAAAGCAGGGTGCCATGTAATCTACGGTCTGGTGGGATTAAAGACCCACAGTAAGATCACCCTTGTGGTGCGCCGGGAAGAGACCGGTATCCGCCGGTATGTACACCTTGCCACTGGAAACTATAACGATTCTACAGCCAAGCTGTATACAGACTGCGGAATCTTTACCTGCGACGAGCGGTTCGGAGAGGATGCCACCGCTGTATTTAACATGCTGTCCGGTTATTCTGAGCCAAAACGCTGGAATAAACTGATCGTGGCGCCAATCTGGATGAAGGACCGTTTCCTTAAAATGATCGAACGGGAGGCGGAAAACGCGAAAAAGGGACTGCCGGCGCATATTGTGGCAAAGATGAATTCCCTGTGCGACCCGGTGATCATAGCCGCTCTTTATTATGCTGCTTCTTCCGGGGTGCACATCGATCTTCTGGTGCGTGGAATCTGCTGCTTAAAAGTGGGAATCCCGGGTATCAGTGAAAATATCCATGTGCGTTCTATTGTAGGCGATTTTCTTGAGCACAGCAGAATTTTCTATTTCTTTAATGCCGGAAGCGAAGAGGTATATATGGGAAGCGCGGACTGGATGCCACGTAATCTGGACCGGAGGGTTGAGATCGTATTCCCTGTGGAGGACGAGGAAATTAAAAAAGAAGCCATCCATATCCTGGAACTGGAGTTTAAGGATAATGTAAAAGCGCATATCCTTTTGCCGGACGGTACCTACGCAAAACAGGATAAGAGAGGAAAGACCCTGATCAATTCTCAGATGGAATTTTGCAGGGAGGCAAAGGAAAGGGCAAAACAGAAGAAAAAAGAGGAAAAAGAAAAGTCCAGAGTGTTTGTTCCGGCAGAACCGGCGGCAGATCCGGAAGAGTAATTTTCCCGGTTTTTTGGGCTATTCCAGCCGGCTTGAAAAAAATTTAAAAAAATTAAAAAAAATGCTTGCATTTTCCAGCAAAGTATTATATACTAAGCAAGTCGGTTGGGACAAGGCCAGTTGGTCAAGGGGTTAAGACGCCGCCCTCTCACGGCGGAAACACGGGTTCGATTCCCGTACTGGCTGCTTAGGAAGAGTCAAATCCAGGAGAATATCTTGGGATTGGCTCTTTTTCTTATGCCATAAGCACCGGCATATTTTTTGCTTGCAAACCCGCGGACATTTGCGGTATGATAAAATGCAAATGTTCATTGAAAGAAAGGAATTAGAACAGTCATGGCAAAAAAAGAAACCTATGATGCGGGCAGTATTTCTGTCCTGGAAGGACTGGAGGCAGTCCGGAAGCGTCCGGGTATGTATATAGGAAGCGTATCCAGAAAAGGCCTGAATCATTTGATTTATGAAATCGTAGATAATGCAGTAGACGAACACCTGGCAGGTTACTGTGATAAGATCCAGGTGATCCTGGAAAAGGACGGTTCCTGTACAGTCAGTGACAATGGAAGAGGGATTCCCGTAGATATGCATGAAAAAGGAGTATCCGCAGAGCGGCTTGTTTTTACCACCCTTCATGCAGGAGGGAAATTTGACAATTCTGTCTATAAGACCAGCGGCGGACTTCACGGGGTGGGTTCCTCAGTGGTAAACGCTTTGTCTACTTATCTGGATATTAAGATCAGCCTTGACGGATATATCCACCACGATTACTATGAGAGGGGAGTTCCGGCGCTTGACCTTGAAAACGGGCTTCTCCCCAGGATTGGAAAGACGAAGGCTACCGGGACGACAGTAAACTTTCTGCCGGACCCGGAAATTTTTGAAAAAACCAGATTTTCTGCCACAGAAGTAAAAAGCCGTCTTCATGAGACTGCTTATCTGAATCCGGACCTTACCATCCTTTTCGAGGATAAAAGAGGAGAGACGCCTGAAAAAATAGAATACCATGAGCCGGACGGCATTATCGGATTTATCCGGGATCTGAACCAGAACAGCGAAAGTCTTCATGATCCGGTCTATCTTAAAGGGGAGTCTGACGGCATACAGGTAGAGGCGGCATTTCAGTTTACCAATGAATTCCGGGAAAATGTACTTGGCTTTTGCAACAATATTTACAATGCAGAAGGCGGTACCCATCTCACAGGTTTTAAGACTACCTTTACTACAGTGATGAATACCTATGCCCGGGAGATCGGCGTATTAAAAGAAAAGGATGCAAATTTTACAGGAGCGGATATCCGAAACGGCATGACGGCGGTAGTTTCCATTAAACATCCCGCGCCCCGCTTTGAGGGCCAGACCAAGACAAAGCTGGATAACCAGGATGCCTCAAAGGCTGTGAGCAAGGTCTTAGGGGAACAGCTTGTCCTTTACTTTGACAGAAACCTGGAGACCTTAAAAAGCGTCCTCTCCTGTGCGGAAAAAGCCGCGAAGATCCGTAAGACCGAAGAACGTGCCAAGACAAATCTCCTTACAAAGCAGAAATATTCTTTCGACTCAAACGGCAAGCTTGCCAACTGTGAGAAAAAAGATCCGGCTCTATGCGAGATCTTTATCGTAGAGGGAGATTCTGCCGGCGGTTCCGCAAAGACTGCCAGGGACAGAAATTACCAGGCCATCCTCCCTATCCGCGGAAAAATCTTAAATGTGGAGAAAGCTACGATAGATAAAGTGCTGGCAAACGCGGAGATCAAGACAATGATCAATGCGTTTGGCTGTGGATTTTCGGAAGGCTATGGAAATGACTTTGATATTTCCAAGCTTCGTTACGATAAGATCGTGATCATGGCAGATGCGGACGTGGACGGAGCGCATATCTCTACCCTTCTTTTGACTTTGTTTTACCGTTTTATGCCGGAACTGATCTATGAGGGCCATGTGTATATCGCCATGCCGCCTTTATATAAGGCAATGCCTAAGAAAGGAAAAGAAGAGTACCTTTATGACGATAAGGCGCTGGAGAGGTACAGGCGTACCCATAAGCCGGGCAGCTTTACCCTGCAAAGATATAAAGGTTTAGGTGAGATGGACGCCCAGCAGCTTTGGGAGACGACCTTAAATCCCGAGACCAGGATGATGAAGCGGGTAGAGATCGAAGACGCCCGTCTGGCTTCCAGCGTGACGGAAATCCTTATGGGAAGCGAAGTGCCTCCAAGGCGGACCTTTATTTATGAACATGCCAGGGATGCAGAACTGGATATTTAAAAGCAGTGAGGGAAGAAAGCGATGAATACAAAGCAGGAAAATATCATCCGTACCGATTATGCAGAGATCATGCAGAAATCCTATATTGATTACGCCATGAGCGTGATCATTTCCCGCGCCCTGCCGGATGTGCGGGACGGATTAAAACCGGTACAGAGAAGGACTTTATATGATATGTATGAGCTGGGCATCCGCTATGACCGCCCATACAGAAAATGTGCGCGTATCGTAGGAGATACCATGGGTAAGTACCACCCTCACGGGGACAGCTCCATCTACGATGCCCTGGTGGTGATGGCTCAGGATTTTAAGAAGGGAAAGACCCTTGTGGACGGTCACGGAAATTTCGGCTCCATAGAAGGAGACGGAGCGGCGGCCATGCGTTACACGGAGGCCCGCCTGGAAAAACTGACCCAGGAAGTCTTTTTGGCAGATCTTGATAAGGATGTGGTAAATTTTGTACCCAACTTTGATGAGACAGAAAAAGAGCCGGAGGTCCTTCCGGTTAAGGTTCCAAACCTTCTTATCAATGGGGCCGATGGAATTGCTGTAGGAATGGCCACCAGCATCCCGCCTCATAATCTGGGAGAAGTAGTAGATGCGGTAAAGGCGTATATAAAAGACAGCAACATAAGTGTCAAAGGTCTGATGCGCTACCTGAAGGGGCCAGACTTTCCTACAGGAGGGATCGTAGTTAATAAGGACGATCTGTTAAACATCTATGAGACCGGAACCGGAAAGCTGCGGATCCGGGGCCGGGTAGAGGTAGAAAAGTTAAAGGGAGGCAGGCAGCAGCTTGTGATTACGGAGATTCCCTATACGATGCTGGGCGCAAATATAGGAAAATTCCTCAATGATGTGGCGGCTCTTGTGGAATCGAAAAAGACCACAGACATCACAGACATTTCCAACCAGTCCTCCAAAGAGGGAATCCGCATTGTTCTGGAACTGAAAAAAGACACGGATGTGGAAAACCTTACCAATATGCTTTATAAAAAAACCCGCCTGGAAGATACTTTCGGAGTCAATATGCTGGCAGTGGCGGATGGACGTCCAGAAACCTTAAGCTTAAAAAGGGTTATAGAGTACCATGTGGATTTCCTGTTTGAGATTACTACCAGGAAGTACACAAACCTGCTTTCCAAGGAGCAGGAGAAAAAAGAAATCCAGGAAGGCCTTATAAAAGCATGCGATGTGATCGATCTGATCATAGAGATCCTTCGGGGAAGCAAAAACCGGGAACAGGTGAAAAAATGCCTGGTAGAAGGTGTGACGGAGGGAATCCGCTTTAAATCCAAAGCAAGTGAGAAGGCTGCGGAAAAACTTCGTTTCAGTGAGCGCCAGGCTGCGGCGATCCTGGATATGCGCCTGTATAAGCTGATCGGACTGGAAATCGAGGCGCTGCAGGCGGAGCACGAAGAAACCCTGAAAAATATCGAAAAATATCAGGATATCCTGGATAATTACGATTCCATGGCAAACGTGCTCATAAAGGAACTGGACGGCATTAAAAAGGAATACGGTACGAAACGCCGCACTGCCATTGAAAATGCCCAGGAAGCAGTCTATGAGGAAAAGAAGATAGAAGAAATGGAAGTCTGCTTCCTTATGGATCGTTTTGGCTATATGAAGCTGATCGACATGACCGCCTATGAAAGGAACAAGGAAGCGGCCCATAACGAGAGCAAATATCTCTTCCCCTGTATGAATACGGATAAAATCTGTATTTTTACAGATAAGGGAAAGATGCATACCATAAAAGTTATGGATATTCCACTGGTGCGTTTCCGGGATAAAGGAACACCGGCGGATAACCTGAGTAATTACGACAGTTCCCAGGAGCAGATGATCTATGTGAGCAGTATGGCGGATATGAAAGAAGGGGAGCTTTTGTTTGTGACTGCCTTTGGTATGTGCAAACTGGTGGACGCGGCAGAATTTGACGTGTCAAAAAGAACAATTGCCTCTACCAAGCTTTCAGATGGCGATACCCTGCTTTTAGTAGGAAAAGCCAATGAAATGGATAACGTGGTGCTTCAAAGTGAAAACGGCTATTTCCTGCGCTTTATGACTAACGAGGTTCCTAAGAAAAAGAAAGGGGCCGTGGGCGTGCGCGGAATCCGCCTTGGCCAAAAGGACGTTTTGTCCCATGCCTATCTGATCCATAGCCATACAGAATATACCATCTCTTATAAAGAAAAGAACGTGTCATTAAATAAATTAAAACTGGCAAAACGGGACGGCAAGGGCGTGAAAATCAGGATATAAGCGGAAAATCTAAAAAAATTCCTTGCTTTTCCATAAAGACAGTGCTAGAATAAGCTTAAGTTGATACTGAACATCATGAGAGTGGACCGAGGGGTCCACTCTTATTATATGTTGCAGATTATCGTGATGGAAGGAAGGTGAGAAGCATGAGCAGGCGAGAGGAATACGAGCAGAGAGCGGAAGCTCTGCTGGCACCCATTGTTGAGAGCAATGGATTTGAGCTGGTGGATGTGGAGTTTGTAAAAGAAGCAGGATGTTGGTATCTGCGGGGATACATTGATAAACCAGGCGGTATCACCCTGAACGACTGTGAACTGGTAAGCCGTGCGTTCAACGAAAAACTGGATGCAGAGGATTTCATTGAAGAAAGCTATGTGATGGAGATCAGCTCCCCCGGGCTTGACAGGCCGCTGAAGAAAGAAAAAGATTTTGCACGCAGCATGGGAAAGTTGGTGGAAGTACGCACCTACCAACCGATCGATAAGCAAAAAGAATTCTGCGGCATTTTAACTGCATATGATAGTAACAGTGTGACAATTGAGGAGGAGGGGCAGTTAAGAACATTCGAGAAAAAAGCGATTGCCCTTATCCGTTTGGCGATTGAATTTTAAGGATTGACAATTTAGGAGGAAAAGAGAAAAATGAACAGAGAATTAATGGAAGCGCTGGACATCCTTGAAAAAGAAAAGAGTATCAGTAAGGATACGCTGCTGGGTGCTATCGAGCAGTCTTTGCTCCAGGCTTGCAAGAATCATTTTGGCAAGGCAGATAACGTGCGTGTCACCATTGATCCAAAAACCTGCGACTTTAGCGTGTATGCGGAGCGGACAGTGGTAGAATATGTAGACGATCCTGCCCTTGAGATTTCTCTTGTAGATGCACAGAAAATCAATACAAATGCAGAAATCGGAGACGTAGTTCAGGTGCCGATCCAGTCCAAGGAATTCGGCAGGATCGCCACACAGAATGCGAAAAACGTCATCCTTCAGAAAATACGCGAGGAGGAGAGAAAGGTTCTCTACGACCAGTATTACGGAAAAGAAAAAGAAGTAGTGACCGGTATCGTCCAGCGTGTGATGGGTAAAAATGTAAGTGTAAATCTTGGAAAGGCAGACGCCATCCTGGGAGAGAATGAGCAGGTTAAAGGCGAGGAATTTAAGCCTACGGAAAGGATTAAAGTGTACATCCTGGAAGTAAAGGATACGCCTAAGGGACCGCGCATCCTGGTATCCAGGACACATCCGGGACTGGTGAAACGTCTGTTTGAGTCTGAGGTGGCTGAAGTTCGGGATGGAACCGTAGAAATTAAGAGCATCGCCAGAGAGGCTGGTTCCCGTACAAAGATCGCTGTCTGGAGCAACGACCCGGACGTAGATCCAGTGGGCGCCTGCGTAGGTATGAATGGAGCCCGTGTAGGAGCCATTATCAACGAGCTTCGGGGTGAAAAGATCGATATCATTAATTGGAATGAGAACCCTGCCCTCTTAATTGAAAACGCGTTAAGTCCTGCAAAGGTTATTGCCGTTATGGCAGACCCGGATGAAAAGACTGCTCTCGTTGTGGTTCCGGATTATCAGCTTTCCCTTGCCATTGGAAAGGAAGGACAGAACGCTCGTCTGGCAGCCCGCCTGACTGGATTTAAGATCGACATTAAGAGCGAGACCCAGGCAAGAGAGTCCGGCGATTTCGATTACGAAGACGAGGAAGAGTATTACGAAGAATACGAGTCTGATGAGGACGGCGCTTTTGAGGAGCCAAAGACGGAAGAAGCAGAGGGTTATGTAGAAGCGGAAGACCTTGAAGAAGATGGGTATGCAGAAGCTAAGGAAGAAGAAACAGAAGACTTCGGGGATGCATTTGCAGACGAGGAATTTGAGGCAGAATCGGTAGAAGAATATGAAGACGAAAAGTAAGATTCCTATGCGCCAGTGTATCGGCTGCAGGGAGATGAAAAATAAAAAGGAAATGATCAGGGTTTTAAGGACGGCCGATGAAGAGATCGTGCTGGACGAAACCGGAAAGAAAAATGGCCGGGGCGCCTATTTGTGCTTTTCCAGGGAGTGCCTGGATAAGGCGATAAAAAATCATGGGCTGGAGCGTTCGCTGAAGGCTGCGATCCCCCCGGAGGTTTATGAAAGCCTTAAGAAGGAGCTAGAAGCGATTGAAAAATAATAAAATACTATCTTTGATAGGACTTGCCACGAAAGCCGGCAAGACTGTAAGCGGTGAATTCTCTACAGAGAAATCCGTTAAAACAGGAAAAGGCTTTCTAGTTTTGGTAGCGGAGGACGCTTCTGAAAATACTAAGAAAAAGTTTCGGAATATGTGCGAATTTTATGAGGTTCCGGTTTATTTCCTTTCGGACAAAGAGCAGCTCGGTAAAGCGATGGGCAAAGAATTACGTGCCAGCCTGTCTGTGCAGGATGAAAACTTTGCGAAGGCGATCAGAAAAGAACTAGAGAAGTGCTGAATGGGTTGGAAACGTAACGTTGGTTTTGAGTCTAAAGGAGGGAAAACGGTATGTCAAAGATCAGAGTACATGAGCTTGCCAAAAAGCTTGGCAGGCAGAACCGAGAAATCATGGATGTTTTAAAGGCAGCAGGAATAGATGTGAAAAGCCATATGAGCAATATCGAAGAAGACCAGGCTGCCATGGTAGAAAAAAAATTTACACAAACGGGAAAGGAGCAGGTTTCTAAAGTGGATACTCCTAAAACAGAAGAAAAGAACATTACGGCGAAGACAGATGCGCAAAAGCAGGAAGCGCCAAAAAAGAAAAAAAATATTATTCGTGTGTTTCATGCGCAGAATGCCAGTGACGCAGGAAAAATAAAAGGAAGACGTCCGGCACAGGAACGCAGGAACAGCGGAAAGGGACAGAGCGGTCCTCAGATAGGCACACGCCCCCAGGGGGCAAAGCCGGCTGAAGGAGCTGCTTTGGAAAAACCGAAAGCAGCTCCTTCAGAAATGAAGGCAGCTGAGACATCTCCTGCACAGAATAAACCCCAGAGCCAGGAGGGGCAGGCTGGAAACCGTCCGGCAGGCCGTTTCAGCAAGGATAACAGAGATGGTAGGGAGAATAAAGAAAATACCGGCCGTCAGGGAGAAAAAAGAGGAGAGAGGGGTCCTTTAAAGAATAATAACCGCCCGGTGCGCCAGGGAGATGCCCCGGCAGGAGCAGGACGCCCGGTACGCAGCGGCGATGGAAACCGTCCGGCAAGACCCCAGGGAAATCGTTCTTCCGGACGTCCGGATGGCCGTGACGGAAGAGATAACAAAGACATAAGAGATGGAAGAGACGGCCGTGACAGCAGAGACAACAGCCGCGGAAGAGGCGAGAACCGCTTCGGAAATAACCAGGGAAGAGGTTCTAACCGGAACAATACCAGAAGAAATGACAACGACGTTGTTTTTGCACCGGAGCTTACGAAGACTTTCAAGGACAGCAAGAGAGAAAGAGACAGAGAAAATAAAAATAAAAAGAAAGATTTCGAGAAGAATGCAGGTAATGGCTTCAAGCAGAACCAGAGCGGAAAAAAATCCGGCATGAGACTTCCAAAGGCACTGCAAAAGCCAGTGGTACATCCGCCTAAGCAGGAAGAGAAAAAGCCAGAAGTAAAAGAAATCACCCTTCCGGAGAAAATGACCATCCGTGAGCTGGCTGAGGCAATGAAGATGCAGCCGTCCGCTATCGTAAAGAAACTGTTTATGCAGGGCGTTATGGTAACGGTAAACCATGAGATCGACTTTGAACAGGCACAGGAGATTGCACTTGACTTTGACATTATTGCCGAGAAAGAGGAGCAGGTTGATGTCATCGAAGAACTCTTAAAGGAAGAGGAAGAAGATGAATCCACAATGGTTCCAAGACCGCCGGTAGTTTGTGTTATGGGTCACGTAGACCATGGAAAGACTTCTCTTTTGGATGCCATCCGAAATACCAATGTCACCCGCGGAGAGGCCGGCGGCATCACCCAGCACATCGGCGCGTATGTGGTTAAGGTTGGGGACCAGAAAATCACGTTCCTGGATACTCCCGGACATGAAGCATTTACCGCTATGCGTATGCGCGGAGCCAATGCTACGGATATCGCAGTCCTTGTAGTAGCCGCTGACGACGGTGTAATGCCGCAGACGGTAGAGGCGATCAGTCATGCAAAGGCGGCAGGAGTGGAAATCATCGTCGCTATTAATAAGATCGATAAGCCTTCCGCAAATGTAGAGAGAGTAAAACAGGAACTTTCCGAGTACGAACTGATTCCGGAGGACTGGGGCGGAAGCACCATTTTTGTTCCCGTATCCGCTCATACAGGAGAGGGACTGGAGACTTTACTGGAAATGATCCTTCTTACTGCGGAAGTGAGCGAGCTGAAAGCAAACCCCAAACGTGCGGCAAGAGGGCTTGTGATCGAGGCGCAGCTTGACAAAGGAAAAGGACCGGTTGCTACTATCCTTGTACAAAAAGGTACCCTTCATGTGGGAGACTTTATTGCAGCCGGTGCATGCAGCGGTAAAGTGCGTGCGATGATGGATGATAAGGGACGCCGTGTAAAAGAAGCTGGACCTTCTACCCCGGTAGAGATCCTGGGTCTGGGCGATGTGCCCAATGCGGGAGAAATCCTTATGTCCTTTAAGAGTGATAAAGAGGCTAAGAATTTTGCCGGAGCCTTTGTATCTGAAAATAAGAAACACCTTCTTGAAGAAACGAAAGGTAAGCTTTCTCTGGATAATCTCTTTGACCAGATCCAGGCAAGCGACCTTAAGGAACTTCCTATTATCGTCAAGGCAGACGTACAGGGTTCTGTAGAGGCTGTAAAGCAAAGTCTTGTAAAACTTTCCAATGAGGAAGTAGTAGTTCGTGTGATCCACGGCGGCGTGGGCGCTGTAAACGAATCCGACGTTTCCCTTGCAGCGACTTCCAATGCTATCATCATCGGCTTTAACGTACGTCCGGATGCAATGGCAAAACAGCTTGCAGAGCAGGAAGGCGTGGATGTACGTCTGTATAAAGTTATTTATCAG
>CALIZJ010000272.1 GCA_938028845.1 uncultured Blautia sp. | reverse complement strand
TCTATCGAATAGGTTAAATAGGTACAGCCAACTCCATGGTCCTTAAAATACGCCCTTGAAAGGTCAGAACCGTTATCCGTTGTAATTACATAATCTCTCATATCCCTATCCCTTCTTCCGCTTAAACAGAAATTTATTATGTTATTTATCATACCATTTCTTACTTTTTTTGGCAACCCAAAAGACACACTCACTGTTCAAGGGTCTTAAGGGCAGCCTGAAGCTGATTGTCCTCTTCATGGCTGATCTCATCCTTATTTAAAAGTTCCGGCGCTACCGCAACCTCCACATCCGGCTGTATCCCCACCTCATTGATATTATTTCCGTTAGGGGTATAATAATTTGCTACTGTAAGCTTCACCGCACTTCCGTCACTTAGAGGATAAATACTCTGGACCACTCCTTTTCCATAAGTATTCGTCCCTACGATCGTTCCGATCCCGTAATCCTGCACCGCACCTGCAAAGATTTCTGAAGCGCTGGCACTGTTTTCGTTCACCAGCACCGCCAATGGCATATCCAGAGAATTTTCCCCGTCCGACTTCTCCTCTGTACGGTTTCCGTATTTATCTTCTGTATAAACGATCAGACCCTCCGGCAAGATCTCATTTAATATGTCGCAGACAGAAGAAAGCAGTCCTCCTGGATTATCCCTTAAATCTACCACCAGCTTTTCCATTCCCTGGTCTGAAAGATCCGAAAAGGCAGTCATATACTGTTCATACGTCACGCCCTTAAACTCTGTGATGCGGATGTATCCGGTCTCATCGTTCAACATTTCATGAAAAACCGACGGCAGTTCTACATCCCTGATCTCCACAGTGATTTCAAGAGGATCTTCTACCTCCTCCCTGTGAACCGTAAGCACCACCTGGCCGCTCTCACTGTTCTTTATCATCTCAGACACCTGGGACGTCTCCATCTCGGTAATATCCGTGCCGTCAACAGCGCTGATGATATCCCCTTCTTTCAAGCCTGCCTGCTCGCCTGGGCCCCCTTCATAGCACTCTACCACCTTTACACCGCCTTCTGTATTTTTCTGCATAAGTATCCCAATTCCTTCATATACGCCCTCTGTGGAAGAATTTTCCTCCTCGTAATCCTCTGCCGTATAATAAACGGAATAAGGATCTCCAAGCCCATAAATCAGCCCTATATAAAGCCCTTCTGCAAGATCCTCTTCCTTCTTCTCTCCCAGATAATTCTCGTCGATGAGTTTCTCTAAGTATTCCAGCTTCTGCACATTCCCCGGATCGGAAAGTACATTTCCCTGCAGCCGGGCCGCCAGGTTGTTTCCAATAAAAAATCCCACGCCTACCAGTGCCATTCCTAACGCACCTGCAATAACACCCTTTTTAAAATTTCTGTCTGCCATAAAAGCTCTCCTTTTTGCTGTTCCTGTTTAAGAAAGAAAAGAAAAGCCGCCGAGTTCCCCCGGCAGCCCCTTCTTATACTTTTAAATGTTTCCTTGTGGTCCAGAAACTTCCCACAAGCCCGATTCCGATTCCCAGCGCCAGCCCGATAGGAATCAATACCTGATAGATTTCTCCCACAGGAATAAATGCTACGATGCCTGTTAAGACGTTAAATCTCGTCAAAATATAATTTACTGCGGTACTGTACAGGAAATATAAAGCAATCAAAGGAATCGCCGCCCCGATGATACCCAGGATAATTCCCTCCAGCACGAACGGAGAACGCACAAATCCATCGGTAGCCCCAATGTATTTCATAATCCCGATTTCTTCCTTACGTACAGAAATACCCACAGAAATCGTATTGCTTATAAGGAATATAGAAATGATCAAAAGGATAGCAATGATCGCAATGGAAGCGTAGGAAACAAGCCTGTTAAAGTTTCCCAGCGTGTTTGCCGCATCCTCCGACTGATTCACTTCCCTTACATGATCCAGTCCTTGTATATATTCCACAAGCTCGCCCTGCTTTTCAATCTGATTCATGTATACCTGGTAGTTAGAGGAATTTACCAGGGGATTGTCATCCCTGAATCCCTCTGCTGCCTCAGAACCCTCGAAATAGATCTCACTGAATCTCTCCCACGCTTCATCGGCAGACTCATATACCACCCGTTCAACCTCAGGACGGGCTTCTATGAGCTTTCCAACTTCCTGGATCTGCTCATCTGTAGTCCCTTCATCGAAAAATACGGTGATGGGCACCTCCTGCTCTACCTGATGGGCGATGTTATCCACATTGTTCACAATGGAATAAAAAATTCCCACCAAAAAGATACATGCTGCCATAGTCAGGATCGAGGCAATGGAAAACATCCAATTTCTTTTTATATTTTTTACCCCTTGTTTCAGGATAAACCAAATCGTACTAGGCCTCATGATATCCTCCTTCTTTCTCGTCGCTTATAATGACGCCCTCATCCATAGTAACTACTCTTTTTTTCATAGTATTTACAATTTCTTTATTATGCGTAACTACCAGAACTGTAGTACCCCTGTCATTAATCTCTGATAAAAGATGCATAATTTCTTCTGAGGTCTTAGGGTCCAGATTTCCGGTAGGCTCATCTGCCAGAAGGATATCCGGACGGTTTACAAGCGCCCTGGCAAGAGCAACTCTCTGCTGTTCACCGCCGGAGAGCTCATCGGGAAAGGATTTATATTTCTCTGCAAGGCCGACTTCCTGTAAGATTTCAGGCACACGCTTGCGGATGACCCGGGTGGGACGTCCTATGACCCGCTGGGCAAAAGCTACGTTTTCGTATACATTTCTGTCTTTAAGCAGACGGAAATCCTGGAATACAACCCCCAGCTTCCTGCGGTACTTCGCCACACGCCTGTGCTTCATCCCTTCCAGGCGCTCCCCGCTCACTGTAATTTTGCCTGAGGTGGAATCCAGTTCCTTCAGCAGCAGTTTTATCAGAGTGGATTTTCCGGAACCGCTGCTTCCTACTACGAATACAAACTCACCTTTATCTACATGTAAGTTCGCATGGTTTACAGCCGGAAGGCCTTTTCCATAGGATTTACTTACATCAACCAAATCGATCATAAAATCCTCCTTAATTATTCCTGTCATAAAATACGTAATTATTTTGTAATAATATTGTAATATATTTCTTTAACCTTTGCAACTACTTTTTCTAAGTTCACAGAATTTTCCCATATACCTGGAAACTTTGCCTTCTCTGCTTATGCCAAGTGTTCTCATTATACCACAAAATATTGTTAAATCAAGCGCTCCTCTTCT
This sequence comes from uncultured Blautia sp., assembly GCA_938028845.1. Taxonomy (GTDB): domain Bacteria; phylum Bacillota; class Clostridia; order Lachnospirales; family Lachnospiraceae; genus Blautia_A. The sequence continues at coordinate 3,745 of CALIZJ010000272.1, read as the reverse complement.
TTCCAGAAAATAAAATTGTCCTCTGAAAAAGTGTGCACAATGGGTATTCCCGCAACGTAAGCTGCATTTTTCATGTACTAGAAATGTTTGACAACTTTTTGTGCGTAACAAAATGTAATACTATTCTATAATATAAAAAACAGGTATTGCCTAACGCCGAAACGCCGGGCAATACCTTTATACTCTTTTCTCTGACACAGACTGTTAATATTCCAGTGTCTCCATATATTTGATATACCGCACTACCATCAATGCAATCTTAAAGGTAATGGCATCCTCAAAGACACGCAGATCAAGCCCTGTACTTTTCTGCAGCTTATCCAGACGGTATACCAGTGTATTTCTATGGATATATAGCTGCCTGGACGTTTCCGATACATTCAGGCTGTTTTCAAAGAACTTGTCAATGGTGACAAGAGTCTCTTCATCAAAATCATCCGGGGATTTCCCGTCAAAGATTTCTTTTATAAACATCTTACACAGCGGAATAGGAAGCTGGTAGATCAAACGGCCAATTCCAAGGGAGCTAAAAGCAATGACGTTTTTTTCTCCAAAGAAAATCTTCCCTACATCCAGCGCCATACGCGCTTCTTTATAAGAGCGTGATACTTCCTTTAACTCTTTCACGATCGTTCCGTATGCGATATGGATATCCTCATCCTCGCTTAAGCCCAGTGTATCCAGGATGGTATGGGCAAGGGCATCCATCTCCTCGTAACCCTCATCCTCTTCCAGCTCTTTTACGATGATAATGCTTCTCTCATCTACTGCAGTAATAAAGTCCTTGCTCTTTCCGCCGAAAATGCTCTTCACACTCTCGATGGAACTGTGATCCTTTTCCTGCTGCAGTTCCAAAATCATAACCACACGCCGTACGTCAGCTTCAATATGAAGCTTCTTAGCACGGTTATAGATATCCACAAGAAGGAGATTGTCCAATAGCAGGTTTTTAATAAAGCTGTCTTTGTCGAATCTCTCCTTATAGGCCACAATAAGGCTCTGTATCTGGAAAGCAGCCAGCTTTCCTACCATATAAGTGTCCTCATCATCTCCGTGGGCAATGAGAATATATTCTAACTGATAATCGTCACATACTTTAAAATACTGATACCCCTTTACAAGCTGGCTGTCTGCCTGTGACTCTACAAATGCCTGAACGTCTGACTGTCCGATAGCAACATCTGAAAATGTAGAGGCCAGTACCTTTCCCTCTGTATCAATCACGCAAAATTCCGTTCTTGAAATCTCTTTAAGCCCTTCCAGAGTATTCTGCAACACCTGATTTGATATCATGCAATTCAATCCCTTCTCCTGTATAGTGTTTACTCATCTTCCGTTTCTCATAAAAAGCTTTCACATATAAAGTTATTTTAATACAAAATCACCAAAAATGAAAGAGGAAATCCAAAAAAATCTACAATTTTTTGTGTATTTTTTCCTATATTTTCTCTATAAATCCCTCTCCGTGCACTTCCCGGGCATCTCCCACTATCACAAAGGCTTTGGGATCGATTTCGTTTACCCTTTCCTTTAACATCACGATCTCTTTTTTGCTTACTACGCAGAACAGCATCAGTTTCTCCTTTTTGGAATACATTCCTCTGGCAGAGATTCCGGTGACTCCTCTCCCGATTTCTTTCATGATCATATCCGAAATCTCCTGAGGCTTATCTGTGATAATATAGGCGGCCTTGGAAAATTTCAGTCCTTCTATAATACCGTCAGAAATTTTTGCAACTAAAAATACAGCAATGATCGCATAAAGTGCTCGATGGATTCCGAAAACATAAACGCCAACAACAACAACAAGTCCATCAATAAACTGCATGATCTGGGAAATGGAATAGTGGGGGATATGCTTTTGGATCAGCGCAGCCATCATATCTGTTCCTCCAGTAGTTCCCCGGCCTAAAAAGACCAGGCCGATCCCTACACCCTGTATGACTCCTCCGTACACAGCGGCAAGGAGCAGATCCTCCCCTGCCAGATTGAAAACAGGCTGTACTGCCAGCCAGGTGGACAGGGAAATTTCTCCGATGATGGCTTTCTTAACAAAAGAAAATCCCTTGATCTTTATGCCGATTAAAAATAAAGGGATATTCAGCCCCACGTTTGTTACCCAAAGAGGAATACCGCCTTCTATAATATTCTCTGTCCATGCTTTTATAATAATAGCAATACCGGAGAACCCCCCTGTAACAAGACCAGAAGCATCAAAAATAGAGTTAATGGCCAGAGCCATCAGCCCAGTTCCTATAACAATTAAAATATAATCCACATACCATGGTTTTGCCCGGTTAAAACTCATCCAACAACCTCTCTTCTGTCAAATATTCGTTTACCACTTTACTACTGCATCAAATCCTTTTACATACAAAGAACGGGCATCAGCCATAAAGCTGCTCCCGTTCTTAGTTTTGCCTTATTTCTTCGGCATATTAATAAATTTTATAAAATGATAACTTTCCATTATCTGAAAATATTTTACGATTCGAGGATATAAAGGCTCTGCCGCTTCACCAAATTCTTCCTTTACCAATGCCGCAAGCTCCATTACGGTTTTTTCCCCGTCGATCAGGGGCCAGATGAAGGTCCCCTGGGAATCCAGATGAACTTTCGTGTAACGAGGTTTACCAAAGACCTTTTGTGCTATCCTGTTAAATGTGCCTGTGTTTTCAATTTCCAGGATCACGCGTTTTTTCAAATCCCTGTGCCACCGGATAGCTTCGGAACACTTTGGGATCAGATCCAGATAATTGATCTGCGTCTCATTTTTTTTCTTTTTTTTCATTTAAGCTTTCTTCTTTTTCCATAAAGAGAATTTCAGCAGTGAAAGGATCATAATGATCATTAAAACAATACCGCCGATATTTCCAAGGTTCAACTTATCAGCAATGCTCAGATTGATTCCAAATACAGCAAGTACAGCCAGTAAGATTCCTACCAGACCTTCTCCTGCGATCATACCTGCGCAGTAAAGAGTACCATTTGTGGACTGCTCTTCTTTTCTCTTCTGATCTACTTTCTTACGTCCATCCATAAGCATACGTACTACACCGCCGATCATAATGGATGCATTCAGGTAAATCGGAAGGTACAGACCGATTGCAAAAGGCATAACCGGTACACGTAAGATTTCCAGGCCGACAGCAAGGAACACACCGATAAATACCAGATTCCATGGAAGATTTCCTCCCATGATACCTTCTACGATCATCTTCATCAAAGTAGCCTGAGGAGCCGGAACTTCAGCCGTTCCATATCCCCATGCGCTGTTCAGAAGATACAGCACGCCGCCGATAGCCAAAGCAGCCACCACTACACCGAGAAGCTCTGCAATCTGCTGTTTCTTCGGAGTAGCACCCAGTAAATAACCGGTCTTTAAGTCCTGTGAAGTATCACCTGCGATAGCTGCAACTACACAGATTACAGAACCAACTGCGATCGCTGCGGTCATTCCGTCAATACCAGTATTTCCTGATGCTTTAAATGCCATAGTAGCGATCAGAAGGGTGGCAATAGCCATACCGGAAACCGGATTGTTAGAACTTCCGATCAGACCAACCATACGTGAAGAAACCGTTGCAAAGAAGAAACCAAAAACAACGATGATGGCAGCTCCAAGTAAGTTCACTGGGATAGCCGGAACAATCCAGATTACAAATACCATAGCAACGATACCTAATAGAATAACGTTCATTGGAATATCCTGCTCTGTCCTGAGCGTACAGATCGGAAGAGCACA
>CALIZJ010000271.1 GCA_938028845.1 uncultured Blautia sp. | reverse complement strand
TATTTCCAGCACAGATATCCAGGTAGGCGATATTGTTGAGGTTACTTCTGATTCTGAGGGCATTATTCTTTCTATAACCGTAATCGCACATAATGACGACGCATCTGCAGCGGAAGCAGCAGATGATGCAGCGGCAGCAGACGAGACAGCAACAGACGATGCGGCAGCAGAAGAGACCACTACAGACGAGACAGCAACAGATGATGCAGCAGAAGAGACCACTACAGATGACGCAGCAGCAGAAGAATAATTTTAGAAACGAAAAACAGTAAATTACATAACAGCGCAGGGCTGCCCCGGGATAGGGAGGGAGTTCTGCGCTGTTTCTATGGGGCGGAAACAGTTGGCTGGTTTTTAAGAGATGTGTTGAAAAATGAATATACAAAAGGAATTGTGCATAATGACTGAAAAAAAGAAAATATAATGGAGAAAACAATTAAAATTATAGAAGAAAATTGTTGAATAAGTAGAAAACATCCAATATCTACAAAAGAGCATTGACTTAATAAGATATAATTGTTAAAATTGACAATTATAGGTCGTTGTTGTAGAGGAGGATGAAGACTATGGCTAAAAAAAGAAATATCATTGTAGGACAGTCTGGAGGACCTACTTCTGTAATTAATTCCAGCCTTGCGGGTGTGTATAAAAACGCCATTGAGAGAGGCTTTGATAAGGTGTATGGAATGCTTCACGGAGTACAGGGACTCCTGGACGAGCAGTACATCGATCTGTCAACACAGATCCATTCTGAACTTGATATAGAATTGCTGAAGAGAACTCCTTCTGCTTTTTTGGGTTCCTGCCGTTTTAAACTGCCGGAAATCCATGAAGATAAATCTATTTATGAGAAGATATTCGGCATTTTAAACCGTCTGGATATAGATGCCTTTATTTATATAGGCGGAAACGATTCTATGGATACCATTAAGAAACTATCAGATTATGCTATTTTGACGGGACAGACCCAGAAATTCTTAGGGGTGCCGAAAACCATTGATAATGACCTGGCTCTTACAGACCATACGCCTGGTTTTGGAAGTGCGGCGAAGTACATCGGCGCTTCTACAAAGGAAGTGATCCGCGACGCACAGGGCTTGAATTATAAGAGGAATATGATCACCATTATGGAAATCATGGGAAGAAATGCCGGATGGCTCACCGGTGCCACCGCTCTTGCCAAATCAGAAGACTGTGACGGACCAGATTTGATCTATCTTCCCGAGGTACCTTTTGATATTGAAAAATTCCTTCATAAAGTAAAAGAACTGCTGAAAAAGAAATCTTCTATTGTGATCGCCGTATCCGAAGGGATCAAGCTGGCGGACGGACGCTATGTGTGCGAGCTTGGAAACGTAGGAGATTATGTGGATGCCTTTGGACATAAGCAGCTTACCGGAACTGCCACATATCTTGCGAATTTCCTGGCAGCAGAGTGCGACTGTAAGACAAGGGCGGTAGAGCTTTCCACACTGCAGAGAAGCGCTTCCCATATGGCTTCCAGAGTAGATATTGACGAGGCGTTTATGGTAGGCGGTGCTGCAGTAAAGGCGGCTGACGAAGGGGATACAGGAAAAATGGTGGTCATTGACCGTGTATCGGACGACCCATATATGTCGGCAACTGGAATTTACGATGTACACCGTATTGCCAACGAGGAAAAACTGGTTCCAAGGAACTGGATGAATAAAGACGCCACCTATGTGACAAAAGATTTTATAGACTACATTAAACCTCTTATCCAGGGAGATTACCAGCCGATCATGGTAAACGGCCTGCCAAGACATTTGGTTTTAAATACGAAAAAAAGAAAGTAAACCGGACGGAGCTGTGTGCTGCTGGCACACAGCTCCCCTTTTTGGCCGGATAGAAACTTAAGAAAAAAGCTGGGAAAGAGGCGGCTAAAGGGAGATTGTATAGGAAAAAAGCGCTTATTTTGATGAAAATAATGAAAGTTTTTCCCCTTTTTACCAGATTGACCTTGACTAATATCATAGAAATCTATAAAATGATTATGTGCGTATAAAAACATATTTTTATGTCAAAAGAACAAATAATAGGAGGAAAATGTAAAATGGCAAAATGGGTTTACATGTTTACAGAAGG
>CALIZJ010000270.1 GCA_938028845.1 uncultured Blautia sp. | reverse complement strand
GTGTGCTCTTCCGATCTGGGCAAGGATAGCCGAGCCAGGAGAGTTTACTAAGAGGGCTTTCTTAAACGGAAGGATCGATCTTTCTCAGGCAGAGGCGGTAATGGATGTGATCCAGGCAAAAAATGAATATGCTTTAAAAAGTTCCATGGAACAGCTTAGAGGCTCGGTTATGCGGGCAATAAAGGAAATCAGGGAGCAGCTTCTTTATCATATCGCTTACATTGAATCCGCTTTAGATGATCCGGAGCATATAAGTTTAGAGGGATATCCACAGGAATTAAAGGAAGTTGTGGAAAAAGAGATAAAAGAGGTAAGGCATCTTGTGGATACTGCCTCTGATGGAAAGATGATGCAGGAAGGAATCAAGACGGTAATCCTTGGAAAGCCCAACGCAGGAAAATCTTCTCTTTTAAATCTCCTTGTAGGAGAAAACCGGGCCATTGTCACAGACATTGCAGGAACCACAAGAGATATACTGGAAGAATACATCAGCCTTCATGGAATTACTTTAAAAATGGTCGATACGGCAGGAATTAGAAAGACCAGGGATGTAGTGGAAAAAATAGGTGTGGGAAGAGCCAAAGAGACGGCAAAGGATGCGGATCTGATCCTGTATGTAGTGGATTCTTCTGCGCCTATGGATGAAAATGATGAGGAAATTATTGCAATGCTTGCTGAAAAGAAAGCGATTGTATTGTATAATAAAACAGATCTTTCTCCTGTGGTAGATATAGAGGAATTAAAGAAAAGAACAGGACATAAGGTAATCCCAATTTCTGCTGTGGAAGAGACGGGAGTGGAACAGCTTGAGGAAGAAATCAAGTCCATGTTTTTTAAGGGGGATATCTCTTTTAACGACCAGGTTTATATTACAAACGCCCGGCATAAAGAGGCGCTTACAGATGCCCTTAAAAGTCTTGAACTTGTAAAAGAAAGCATTGAAATGGGGATGCCTGAGGATTTCTTTTCTATAGATTTGATGAGTGCTTATGAAAGCCTTGGCAGGATACTTGGAGAATCTGTAGGAGAAGATTTGGTAAATGAGATATTCAGTAAATTTTGTATGGGAAAATAATTGAGGTGGAGGACATTGAAAAAGCTTACAGAAACCTATGATATTGTGGTTGTAGGAGCAGGACATGCAGGCTGTGAAGCCGCCCTTGCAGGAGCGAGGCTTGGATTGTCTACGATCATGTTTACGGTCAGCGTGGACAGTATTGCGCTTATGCCCTGTAATCCAAATATAGGAGGAAGTTCCAAGGGACATCTGGTACGGGAGGTAGATGCCCTTGGAGGGGAAATGGGAAAAAATATAGATAAGACGTTCATTCAGTCTAAAATGCTGAATAAGTCCAAAGGACCGGCCGTTCATTCCCTGCGGGCACAGGCGGATAAACAGGCATACAGCAATGAAATGAGAAAGACCTTGGAAAACCAGGAAAATCTTACCATCCGTCAGGGTGAAGTGACAAAGATCCTGGTGGAAGAGGGAAAAATAATAGGAGTAGAGACGTATTCCGGCGCAGTATATCATTGTAAGGCGGTAATCCTTTGTACAGGAACTTATTTAAAGGCAAGATGTATTTATGGAGATGTAAGTAATGCTACAGGCCCTAATGGGCTGCAGGCTGCCAATTATCTTACAGATTCCTTAAAGGAACTGGGAATAGAGATGTATCGTTTTAAAACGGGAACACCTGCAAGGATTGCCGGAAATACCATTGATTATAGTAAAATGGAAGAGCAGTTTGGAGATGAAAGGATCATTCCTTTTTCTTTTTCTACAGATCCGGATACAGTGCAGATTCCGCAGAAATCCTGCTGGCTTACTTATACAAACGAAAAGACGCACGAAATTATCCGGGCAAATCTGGACCGCTCGCCGCTTTTTTCCGGCATGATAGAAGGAACAGGACCTCGGTATTGTCCTTCCATAGAAGACAAAGTAGTACGGTTTGCTGATAAAAACCGGCATCAGGTGTTTATAGAGCCGGAAGGCCTGTATACAAATGAAATGTATATAGGCGGGATGTCCAGTTCGCTGCCGGAGGACGTTCAGTATGAAATGTATCATTCAGTTCCTGGACTGGAACATGCAAAGATTGTTAAAAACGCCTATGCCATTGAATACGACTGTATTAATCCCAGACAGCTTTATCCTACGCTGGAGTTTAAAACAATAAAAGGATTATTCAGCGCAGGACAGTTTAATGGAAGCTCCGGATACGAGGAAGCTGCCGCCCAGGGATTGATAGCAGGGATCAATGCAGCAATGGAAATAAAAGGGCGTGAAATGCTTATATTAGACCGTTCTGAAGCATATATAGGCGTTCTGATCGATGACCTTGTAACCAAGGAAAATAAGGAGCCTTACCGGATGATGACAAGCAGGGCAGAGTACAGGCTGCTTTTACGTCAGGATAACGCAGACCTGCGTCTCAGAAAAAAAGGATATGAGGCAGGTCTGGTAGATGAAGAGACGTATCAGAAGATTCTTAAAAAGGAAGAACAGATAAAAGAAGAGATAAAGCGTGTAGAGCATACCAATATCGGCGCTTCAAGGGAAGTACAGGAGCTTTTGGAGGAACATAAAAGTACCCCGTTAAAGTCAGGAACTACCCTTGCAGAGTTGATCCGCCGGCCGGAACTTTCCTATGATATTCTTGAGCCTATAGATCCGGACAGGCCTTCTCTGCCTTACGATGTAAGGCAGCAGGTGGATATTAATATAAAATATGATGGCTATATCCGCCGTCAGTTAAAACAGGTAGAACAGTTTAAAAAGCTGGAGCAGAAGAAAATTCCGGAAAATATTGATTACGAAAAGGTAGGAAGCCTGCGCATTGAAGCCAGACAGAAACTGGAAGCATACCGTCCGATTTCCATTGGGCAGGCATCCAGAATTTCAGGCGTTTCTCCGGCAGATATTTCCGTTCTTCTTGTTTATCTGGAACAATACGGAAAGAAGAATTTTTAAGGAGGATGGCATGGGATACGATTTAAGTGTATTGGTAAAAGGGTGTGAAGAGCTTGGAATCCTTTTAAATGAAGAACAGAAAAAGCAGTTTATAGATTTTTATGAATACCTTATTGAAAAAAATAAAGTGATGAATCTTACTGGAATAACGGAATTTCAAGAGGTTATTGTTAAACATTTTCTGGACAGCCTTGCCTGTGTAAAGGCAGTGGATATGGAAAAAACGAAATCTGTCTTAGATGTAGGGACAGGAGCCGGTTTTCCGGGAATACCTCTTAAGATTGCTTTTCCACATTTGCAGATGTGTCTTTTGGATTCATTGAAAAAAAGAGTGAACTTTTTAGAAGAAACATTTGCCCTTTTAAAATTAACGGAAATTAAGGCTGTTCACGGAAGAGCGGAAGAGTATGCTAAGAAGAAGGAATACAGGGAAAAATATGATCTCTGTGTATCAAGAGCAGTTTCTAATCTTTCTACTTTGTCTGAGTATTGTCTGCCTTATGTAAAATGCGGAGGATATTTTATTTCCTATAAATCCGGAAAGGTACAGGAAGAAATAAAGAACAGCGAAAGAGCTGTAAAAACTTTAGGCGGAGAATTAAAAGATACAGCTTTTTTTACGCTCCCGGATTCTGATATAGAAAGATCTCTGGTTGTCATAGAGAAGAAAAAGCCTACTCCTGGCCGTTACCCAAGAAAGGCAGGAACGCCATTAAAAGAGCCGTTATAACAAAAAAATATGTGAAAAGTATGGTGCAGCGGATAGAAAACTGCACCATATTTTTTTCACATAATCCTCACAGAATAATCCTAATTTCATCACAACTTTCACATAAACTAATAGTACAAGATAAGAAAAAGTTTCTTATCTTATAAAATGTCCTCGGGCACCCCCTGATTTCTCTGTTTCACCCGAGGACATTTTTTATGTCATAGAGGATTCTTTCGCTGCTATAAAAAATCCTTTGACAGAAAACTATATAAAAAATGAAATAAGGAGGAGAGTTCACGTGATTGAGGTAAGTAATCTGGTTAAGCGTTACGGGGATCATACGGCGGTTGACCATCTCTCTTTTCAAATCGAAAAGGGAAAAATTTACGGATTTCTCGGACCAAACGGCGCGGGAAAGTCCACGACTATGAATATGATAACTGGTTATATCGCTTCTACAGAAGGAAAAATAGTCATTGACGGGTATGACATTCTGGATGAACCGGAAAAGGCTAAAAAATGTATCGGTTATCTTCCGGAGCAGCCACCACTTTATTTTGATATGACAGTTCTGGAATATCTCAAATTTGTTGCAGATCTAAAAAAAATCCCAAAGGATAAAAGAACATCCATGATTGATGAAATTATGGAGCTGGTAAAAATATCAGATATGAAAAATCGTCTGATAAAAAATCTTTCTAAAGGATATAAGCAGAGAGTTGGTCTTGCACAGGCAATTTTAGGATATCCTGAGGTAATTATTTTAGACGAACCTACTGTCGGACTGGACCCCAAACAGATTATCGAGATCCGTTCTCTGATTAAAAGTCTTAAGAAAAAGCATACAGTGATCTTAAGTTCTCATATACTTTCTGAAGTAAGCGCAATCTGCGATTATGTACTGATCATTTCCCATGGAAAACTGGTGGCAAGTGACACGCCGGATAATTTAAGCAAGCTTGCAACAGGTTCTAATAACCTTACCATGCAGATAAAAGGAGAAAAAGAAAATATCAGAAAGGGATTTGACCAACTGGAAGGAATCAAGGATATATCCTTTGAATTTAATCAGGAACATGATGTATGGGATGTAAAAATTTCAACAGAGGAATTTTATGATATCCGGGAAGAAATTTTTTATAAAATGGCAGAACTGAACTGTCCTATACTGGAAATGCACTCGAAAAAAGTTTCTCTGGAAGAAATCTTCCTTGAACTTACAGAGAATGATAAAACTGAGGAAAATGATATAGAGGATCTTCAGGAAGAAACAGAAGAAAATTCAGAAACAGATATAGAGAAGGAGGATGAATAAGATGACGGCGGTTTATAAAAAAGAATTAAAAGGTTATCTGACCTCTATGATCGGTTATCTGTTTATATTCTTTATACTTGTGCTTACAGGAATATATTTTTCTGCTTATCAGCTTGCAGCGGCATACCCCAGATTTGAGTATACCTTAAGCGCTCTTACTTTTGTATTTATTATCGGCGTTCCCATATTGACCATGCGCGTGCTGGCGGAAGAAAGAAAGCAAAAGACAGACCAGCTGCTTTTAACTTCTCCTGTATCGGTTACGAGCATTGTGCTTGGAAAATATCTTGCTCTGGTAACTGTTTTTGGGATTCCTGTTTTGATCATGTGTACGTATCCGTTAATAATGTCCGGATTTGGCGAAGTATCTATGGCATCGGCATATACGGGAATATCAGGATTTTTCCTTTTAGGCTGCGCAAATCTTGCCATAGGTGTTTTTCTTTCCGCTTTGACAGAAAGCCAGGTAATAGCGGCGATTTTAACCTTTGTATTTTTGTTTGCGTTTTATATGATGAATGGAATCTCTTCCTTTTTCTCAGATTCCTCTGCGTCTACATGCATTACCTTTGGTTTGCTGATCTTAGCGGCGGCTATTATTATTTATACAATGATAAAAAATGTGATTATTTCTGTGATCGTAGGAGCTGTAGGTGAGATTGCCCTTGTTATTTTATATGTGATGAATTCCAGCTTTTTTGAAGGAGGGATACAGAAGATTTTGGAGGTGTTTAACCTGAGCGGACATTTTGATACTTTTACAAATAATATATTTGATATAAGAGGAATAGTATATTTCGTGTCCGTAACAGCAATCTGCATTTTCCTTACAATACAGTCAATTGTAAAGAGACGTTGGAATTAAGGAGGTGGAGAAGGTGAATTTAAAAGATAAGTTTAAGCCAAAAAAAACAGAAAATAAGGAAAAAAGAAAATTTTCCGACAGTATAAATAAAAAATATTTGAAAAATGGCTCCTATAGCGTAGCGATAAGCGCGGTATTTATTGTCATAGTTGTTGTGGTGAATCTTATTGTAAATGAATTGCCGGCAAAATATACGCAGATAGATATCAGTGACCAGCAGATTTACAGTATCGGAGAGGAAACTACAGAGATGCTGAAAAATCTGGATAAGGATGTATCTATATATCAGATAGTACAAAGTGGTTATGAAGATGAGGTTATCAGTAATCTCCTGGAGAAATATGAAGACGAGTCGGATCATATAACAGTGGAAGTAAAGGATCCTGTAGTGAATCCACAGTTTGTATCCGATTATACATCCGAGCAGATTTCTTCTAACAGTCTTATCGTTGTCTGCGGCGACAGGAGCAAGGTAGTAGATTATAACAATATGTACGAAACAAGTATGGATTATAACACATACAGTTATACTACTACTGGATTTGATGGGGAAGGGCAGATAACGAGCGCGATTTCCTATGTTACATCGGAAGATCTTCCTGTACTTTATGTCCTGGAGGGGCATGGAGAAGTAGAATTAGATTCTACTATCCAGGAAGATATTGAAAAAGGTAATATTGAAATAAAATCGCTAAATTTGATTGCAGAGGAAAGTGTTCCTGATGATGCGGATTGCCTGATGATAAATTCGCCTGCTTCCGATATTTCCGAGGAGGAAAGAGATGCCATTATAGAATATCTGGAAAATGGCGGAAAAGCTATGATTTTTTCTGACTATACTACAGAACCTTTAGATAATTTTGATGCTGTTCTGGAAAACTATGGTGTAGAGCGGACAGAAGGTATTGTAATAGAGGGAGATTCTCAGCACTATGCCATGCAGATGCCCTATTATTTACTTCCAGATGTAAGCAGTACGGAGGCAGTCTCTGATTTTAATTCTTCCGGATATTACGTACTGGCGCCATATGCACAGGGAATCCAGAGACTTGATGATGTAAGAGATACGCTGACAATAGAGAGCATATTGTCTACATCTGATTCTGCTTATTCAAAAGTAAATTTAAACAGCGAAACACTGGAAAAAGAAGATGGAGATATTGATGGTCCGTTTGATTTAGGCGTAAGTATTACTGAAACCGTGGATGATGAAAAGACTACACAGATTGTGTATTTTTCTACTGCAAATATAATGGATAGCCAGGTAAATGCTATGGTTTCAGGAGGAAACGAGCAGCTTGTAATGTCTGCACTGAACTGGATGTGCAGCAACGAGGAAACAGCAAGTATTTCCGTGCCGTCTAAGAGCCTGGAAGTATCTTATTTGACTTTATCCGCATATGACAGCAGTTTCTGGACAATTTGTACAATAGGGATTATTCCGGGAATATTCCTTGTTTTCGGATTTGTAATATGGTTTAAAAGGAGAAAGGCATAATGAAGAGAAAGTCAATTACCTTAGTCTCTTCTGTTGTTATCCTGGGTGTGCTTTGTGTAGGATATTATGGGGTTAGAACATATGTTTCCGAACAAGAACAGGCCGAGGAAGAAAGTGAAGAAGAGACAACCTATGTTTTGTCAGTAAATTCTGACGATATTACAAGCCTAAAATTTATAATAGATAAGACAGAAGTTGAATTTACCAAAGACGGTGATGAATGGGTAAAAGCAG
>CALIZJ010000269.1 GCA_938028845.1 uncultured Blautia sp. | reverse complement strand
CTCTTTCCCTACACGACGCTCTTCCGATCTTTAAAGTTTAAACGAAGAAAAGCAGAAAATTTTGTAGCCGTAAAAGGAATTTCCTTCTATGTCCGGGAGGGAGAGATCCTGGGTATCATCGGTAAAAACGGTAGTGGAAAATCCACCACGTTAAATGCCCTTGCCGGCATCTTTTCCCCGGACTCAGGAACCATCGACTTAAAGGGACACAGCATTTCCCTTCTGTCAATCGGCGTAGGCTTTCAAAAAGAAATGACCGGAAGAGAAAACATCATGCTTTCCGGTATGCTTTTAGGCTTCACAGAACAGCAGATAAAAGAAAAAGAGCAGGAGATCATCGATTTTGCCGGACTTGGAAAATTCATTGATATGCCTGTACGCACCTATTCCAGCGGTATGCATTCCAAACTTGCCTTTTCTATCACGGCGATCCTGGAAACGGATATCATGCTGATCGACGAAGTCTTAAGCGTAGGCGACCAGAAATTCAAGAAAAAAAGTTATAATAAAATGAAAAGCCTGATCTCCAGCAAGGATCGTACTGTGGTGATCGTATCCCACAGTTTAAGTACGCTGGAACAGCTTTGCGACACAGTCATGTGGATGCATGAAGGAGAGATCAAAAAAATCGGCGATCCCAAAGAGGTACTCGCCGAATATGTAGAATTTATGGAACAGGGATGAAGCCGGTTGCTGCGGTTTCATCCCTGTTTTCTTTTTTGTTCTCTTCACAAGCGTTCCTACAAAAGCTCCAAAAACTCATTCACTGCCCTTTGGTTATAAGCCTCATAGTCCACATGAAGGGCTTTTACCTCGCCCCGGTCAAAAGCCTGCATGCCCGAAAGCAGCCCGGAAACATCAGGCGGTACAAGGGTGCCTCCATGCTCCCGCATAAATCCTCTTGGCCCCACCACGTCCGTGGACAGTACCGGAATTCCCAGAGTATCTGCTTCCAAAAGTACCAGGCCCAGTCCCTCATAAAGAGACGAAAGTATAAATAGATCGCATTTTTTTAATATGGGCATTGGGTTTTCCACAGAAAAAAGCAAAGTAACCGCCCCGGTCAGCCCAAGGTTTTCCACTTTCCTTAAAGTCTCATCATAGAGTTCTCCACCGCCGCCTATAATTATCAACATACTTTCTGTGTTTTCTTCATGATAGCGGGAAAAGGCTTCCAAAAGCATGGAGTGTCCTTTCTCCGGAGAAAACCGTCCGATGGTGATAAACTTCTTAACAGGCTGTTCAAGACGCCTTTTAAGTTCTTTAAGGCTTACCGTACACCTTGTAGTCTCGTCAAAAGAAATCTCTTCCTCAGCACGTTTAAGCACCTGCTTATAGGCATGGCAGTTATTCACCACATGAAGATTTTCCTTTTTTCCGCTGATCTTTAAGGTTCTCTCGTAAATATCCCTGCTCACTGCAAGAACCATATCGTACTCCCGGTAAGCCCGCTTTAAGGTGAGCAAATGCTGGTTTCCTCTGGTCTCAATCTCCCGCAGCATGTCATTATGGACAAAAATCCCCTTTTTCCCCGGTGCCTTACCGAAAAGCCCTATGACTTTCCGTTCATATCCGGTAAAATGAATACACCATTCAAAAGATGCCCCGCCAAAGTTCCTGCGGTATTCCCGTTCATAAAACCTGTCCAGATATTTCCGCACAAAACCGTTATCTATATTTTTCTTATAAAAAAGATAGCTTGCCGCCGCCTCTTCCCATGTAAGGTTCCATCCCGGAGACATGGGGAGGAGCTTTAAAAACCCGGGAAGGATCTCCACACGCTTTGGCGTATCCTTTAAATATTCCTCCTGAAAGGCGGCAAAATACTGAAAGCCTTCTCCATTTTTCTTTGCAAGGTCCTGACCCTCTGCTTCCCGGACACTTTCTTTGACATATTCCATCAGATTTAAAAAGGAAGTAGTCAGGCCGTTTCGTCTTAATCCTCCTACATAAAATAAAATATTCTTCTTTTTACCACTCTCCGCCTTTTTTACAGATATCTTTTCGCCCGTTTCCCCGAAAAGCAAAAACCTGCACAGCTCCTGGGCCGCATTCTCTCCGTCACAGGTACAATACCTGCGGCAGAATTCTTCACTGTCGTATTCTTTCGGGCTTCTAAGCTGTTCCAGAAGTTCCTCTGCCGTCTCCGCTATAGGGAAAGGAAGGCTGTTAAGATCCAGATAATAATCCCTGGACTCCTTAAAGTTTTCCCTATCGTACAGGAACAGTATGGTCTTTCCCTCTTTTTTATTGGCATAATCAAAAAATACGCTGGAATAATCCGTTACCAGAACATCCGCCAGGCTTAGCACCCCATACACATCGATCCCATCGGGAAACAGGCGGATATGCCGGTATTCATCGCAGTTAAAGTCTTTTCCCGCAAAAGGATGAAGGCGTACATAAAAAACTTCCTCTTCCTTAAGTTCTCTGTCCAGCACATTCAGGTATTTCTTTATTTCCTCTGCCTGCCTCTGGCTTTCCTTTAAGGCGTCGCGGTCACGGACCACCCCTCTCCAGGTAGGCATATAACAGTAGATCCTTTTTCCCTCAAGTCCAAGGCTTTTTCTAAGAGCCTCCCGTTCTCCTTCCATAAAAAAAGCCTGGTTTCTGGGATATCCCGCCAGTACGTAACTCCCTTGATAAAGACCTTCCAGATCATGAGCATCGGAAAGCTTTTTAAGGGCATAGGCGCTTGGCGAAACAATGTAATCCGCCATCAAAAGATTCCTCTGCACATTTCCCATGGCATACGCCCCGTCTGGAGTGTCTTTTCCCAGTTTTTTAAAGGACGTCCCATGCCAGGTATTCATATAGACCTGTCCCTCTCTTTTAATAAAACGCTTGGGAAAAGTGGTATCTGTGACCAGATATCCGGCAGTGGCAAGAAGCTGAAAATAGAAAAGTCCGTAACGCTCCACAATCTTCGTATTATCGACGGCGTAGCGGTCCAAAAGTTTCTGCACAGTGGAAATTTTTTCTTTATTTACTGCCAGATATACTTTATACTCCTTATACTCTTCCCTGGAAAGCGCCCGCAGCATATATAAAATATTGCTTCCTGCTTCTTCTCCGTTTTTAGATTCCAGAAAAATACATTTTTTATCCAGGCTTTTTTTCTCCATACAGTGCACATACCAGGAATCCTTCGCCATATGCAACACCTGCCGGATCAAACGTTTCCCTGTCATTTCACTCCTCCTGCCGGTCCGCCGTCCAAATGCATGATCTCTTCCAGTACTTTCAAACTGCATGCCTCACGAACCGGATTAAATTTTTCGTTAAAACTTCTGTATTTCTCATCATAGGAAAACTCCTTCCAAAGCCGGGTAATGTCCTCTGAAATATCTCTTTCCTCTGTGATCACCGGACCTGGAAGCTCTGATATATCAAAGTAAAAGTCACGAAGCTGATTCTTATATTTTTCGTAATCGTACATATAAAAGAGCATGGGACGCATGAGATTCCCATAGTCAAAAAATACGCTGGAATAATCCGTCAGCAGCATATCCGCCGCCAGATACAGATCGTTAATATCGTCATATTCCGATACATTTTTTATAAATCCGCCGTACTTTTCAAAGTCAAAGCTGCTGCTGATCAGATAATGGGCGCGAAACAGGATCACCCACTCTTCCCCGAGTTCTTCCCGGAGGCGGTCAAAATCCAGCCCCGGCTTATACGTATATCCGGTACCCGCTGTATGCTGGTCATCCCTCCAGGTAGGCGCATACAGAATCGTCTTTTTTCCCTGAGGAATTCCAAGCTTTTCCCGTATCCTTCGGCATTTTTTCTCTGTAAAAGTAAAAAGGGCGTCATTCCTTGGATAGCCCCTCTCAAGGACCCTCGCCTGTGGTCCCAGACGAAAGGCGCTTGTAATCTTTTCTGTGTAAAAAGGAGATGGCGAAGGAAGAAAGTCGATCAACTGCCCCTCCCGTTCGTATTCCTTAAACGCTCGTTTCCGGTCAGAAGAAAGCACCCCGTTATCCGGCACATCACAGCCGATCTTTTTTAAAGGCGTCCCGTGCCAGGTCTGTACATAGACCTGATCTTTTCCCTTCTCAATTCCTCTTGGAAGATGGTAATTGGTGATCCAGTATTTTGCCCTGGCGTACCCTTCATAAAACTCTCTGGAGCCGTATTTTACCACCTTTGTGCCAGGATATTTTTCCAGGCTTTTATACTTTTCCGGCCTGGTAAACATCCAGATCTTTGTGTAGCCTTCATAAGCCGGATTCCTGGTCATTTCCAAAAACAATGCCTTGGGGCTGCACCCGTACTGCTTTCCTAAAAAGGACTCAAAGACCACCGTTTTTTCTTCAGTAGGCGTATGCTTTTTTATTTTCCGATATTTCTGTCTGTTCATCCAGTCATACGTTTTTACCGCCGCTTCTTTCACAAAGGGCGAACTGTTTACCAGCTTTTTTACCAAAACCCTGCCTTGTTCTATCATCTGTCTTCCTTCCTTTAGTTTCCTTTTTCCAGCTCTTTTGCCTTTTTTAAAACTTGGCTGCAAATGTCCGCGCAGCAAGGGCGCATCACCTGATTAAAAAGCCTGTTTACTCTTTCCCGCTCCTCCTTAAAGGCGTCCTTTCCCTCTATCAGAGCTTCTAACTCCCATAAAAATTCTTTCATTGTCCCAGGCTTCGGTCCTGGCGTCACCTCATCGTAGTCAAAATTCATGCCCCGTCCTTTCAGATATTTTTTCTTGTCATAAGGCAGAAAGATAAGGGGCTTTTCTGTCAGAAGGTAATCAATATAAATGCTGGAATAATCCGTGACAAGCAGATCAAAAATCCCTAAAACACCTGTCACATCCTCCGCTGCTTCTTCTCCCAGATAGCGTACCCTTTCTGTAAGATACGCCTGGGCTGCACTTTTTTCCTTAATATGGGTCCGGATAAACAGAAGCATTTTGTTCTGCTCTAAAAAGTTCTCAAAAGCCGTCTGATCAAAATCCTCGAAGGGAAAAAGCCTGGTGGGGCCGTAATCCCGGAAAGTAGGCGCATATAAAACCACCTTTTTATATTCCGGCAGTTCCCCGTAAATACCGCGCAGATATTCCTCCCTGTCTGTATGGGAAAAAATCTGGTCATTGCGGGGCTGCCCCCATACCTTGATTTTTTTCTCCGGAACAGAAAAGCTCTGCGCCATCACCGGGATCAACGCCTTGGAAGTGGTCACAATGCAGCTATAATTTTCCGAAAAGATCTTCTTAAAGTAAAGGCGGGCCCACTTATTCAGATTCGGGTCCAGAAGAGCTATTTTTTTTAACGGAACTCCGTGCCAAAGGTTAATGATCAGCCTGCTTTTCTTTAAATTTGTTCCGTAAACAGGAAGTCCTGCGGAAGTAAACCACACACCTGCAGACAGGACTTTTTTTATTCCTGCAGCCGTATTTGTTTCTATAAAATAGGATTCCCCGTATCTGTCGGACAGCTCTTTTCTAAGGCGCTCATCGTTGATGACAAAATACGGGGTAACCTCCTTTAGATTCTCTTTTACATATTCAAATAAATATCTGGAATTATAATTATAATGACAGTTATCCACAGAAGAAAAGACCCAGGTATGCATGTCTTTTTTCCCCGGGCTGACATGCTTAAGCACCTCTGTCATCAACAGATTTTTTCCTTTTCCCATGCTTCCCTCCTCACCGGTATTTCCATAAGCCATGCACTGCATAAGAAACAAAAAGAGCAGCGCTCTTGGCAAAGCCAAATCCCATGTAACGGTAAACTTTGTAGGTCATAACAGCAGATTTCCATTTATTCCTGGACTTTCCGCCTTCGCTTAACCGGTACTTTAAAAGCGGCTCATTGATGCCTGCTGCATAATGGTACTTTTTAAGAATCATAAGCCAGGTAATGTAGTCCTCATGGCTGTCATCATGGGCCATGGGAAATTCCTTTATCACAGCACGTTTTACCACAACAGAGGAGCAGTTGATACTGTTATGTTTTAAAAGCTCCCCGTAAGTAATGGTTTCTTTTACAGGAATATATTTTCCAGTGGAAGTGCCGTCCGGCTTAACCAGCTCTCTTCCGGTGGAACAAAGAACATATCCTGTTTTTTTAAGAAGCCCGATCTGCTTTTTCAGCTTTCCCTTTTCCCACCAGTCATCCGCGTCCAGAAAGGCGATATACGTTCCTTTTGCATGGCGGACGCCCTTATTTCGGGAACCTGCAGCTCCTATATTTTTTTCATTTCTCAAATACCGAAAGTCCTCCCTGCCCATATAGGCAGCCAGGACTTTCTCCGTGTTATCTGAAGAGCCGTCGTCAATGACAAGAAGCTCCAGGGGAACATCCTGGGCAAAGACAGACTCCACAGCATCCTTAATGTATTTTTCCCCGTTATGCACAGGCATAACGACAGACACAAGCGGATGGCTCATCGCTTTTTCCTCATTATTCATAAATTCTCTGTAGTTTTTTCCTGAGCAGATAGCTCCTGTTCAGGCGGGGTCTCCTGAACTGAATCCTTAAGGGCATTGACCTGGGTGTCATCCACCCCTTCTGAAACTTCCTTCTGGAAGAAAATTTTTACTGTCATAAAAAGCAGCTTTATATCCAGCAGGATAGAATAATTTTCAATATAAAACAGATCCAGCTTCAGCTTATCATAGGGCGTGGTATTATACTTTCCATACACCTGCGCATAGCCTGTAAGGCCAGCTTTAACCTTTAACCTGTAATAAAACTCTGGAATCTCCTTTTCGTACTCCTCCATGATTGCTTTGCGCTCCGGCCGCGGACCCACCAGGGACATTTCCCCCTTAAAAACATTAAAAAGCTGAGGCAGCTCATCCAGATGCAGATTGCGCAGTACATGTCCTACCGGCGTTATACGGGAATCATGTTTGGCAGCAAGCCTTGCTCCGTGTTTTTCGGAATTCACATACATACTTCGGAATTTACAGATTTTAAAAGGTTTCCCATGTACGGTCAGTCTGTCTTGAAAATATAAAACAGGACCGCCGTCACATGCTTTAACCGCAATGGCAATAATAAGCATAATTGGAGAAGCGATCACAATCCCCAGTCCTGAAATCACAATATCCAGCACACGCTTCATTGCCCTCTGCTCTACAGACAGCCCCATATTCCTTGATAAAAGAAGCGGCGTGTCAAAAAGGTGTATCCGATCTGTGCCGATAAGAATGATATCTGAAATTTTCGGGCTCAAATAACAGCGGATCGAATGAGCGAAACAGTATTTTAAATATCTGTTTCGAATATTGGAGGGAAGATCCCAGATAATTACCCCGTCGTAATCTTTCATCATTTCGTGGATCTTTTTTTCACCTACGCTTACATGGATCCTGCCGCTGATATCGTATTTATCCCTGCGGGAATTCATTTTTTCTATCAGCTCTCCCGGGTCCCGGTCTCCATGGATCACAAGGAGTCTTCTCGCCCGGTACAGTCTGGAATACACATACCTGGAACCCCAGATCCACAGAATGATAATAACGATCTGCACCACCGTCATCTCAAGGATTGGTCTGACTGGAAGAAACCATCTGTTTATCAGGGTAATCTGTAAATATGCCACCACATTCGTACATATTGTGGCCAAAGTCAGGGAATAAAACACGTCTCCCC
>CALIZJ010000268.1 GCA_938028845.1 uncultured Blautia sp. | reverse complement strand
TTCGGGTATGGCTGGGAGCGCCTCACAGCATCGGCACAGACGACGGACGTCTTATGGGAGGATACCTGGAAATGTTCCTTCAGTGCTGCCATGTACAGTATGATGTGGAAGCCTTTAATAAGGAAGAATGTATTTATGTGATAGACCGTAAGGCGCTTGCCAATAATATGCCTAAGATGGTGGATGCATATGTATGGTTCTGGTATGGAATCACTAAGAGCCTGGTCAATGCACAGTGGTCTTTATGGGAAGAGGATTCGCCGGAAGAAAAGCTTCGGATCAAGATCGCAAAGAAAATTGATAAATTCTGTTAAGGGCCGCAAGAGAGTATCAGGAAAGGAGAATGCAATGATGAAATACCCATATCCGGTTTTATATAAAAATATTTATAAATATGACGAAATGAAGCGCAGTGAACATATGGCTGTCCGAAACACAGTGGGCTGGTATCTTTGGACCCACCAGATTGTAGAGGTGACAGGAGAGGATTGTAC
This sequence comes from uncultured Blautia sp., assembly GCA_938028845.1. Classification (GTDB taxonomy): domain Bacteria; phylum Bacillota; class Clostridia; order Lachnospirales; family Lachnospiraceae; genus Blautia_A. Next base: position 2,284 of record CALIZJ010000268.1, on the reverse strand, counting down.
AGAATTTTTAGAATGGATTTACCCGAAAAACATAGGAAATCTGGCCATAGGCCGTGAACGCTATACTCCTATGCTGGATGAAAAAGGCGAGATCATTGACGATGTGGTGATCTTCCGTATGGGGGAAAAGAAATACTGGATATCCACTTTGTTCAGAGCGGAAATGTTCCGCTGGTTCGAGGCGCATAAGGGAGAATACCAGGCGGCCTGGGAAGATATCACACCGCAGTGGGAAATGTATGCGGTGCAGGGACCAAAATCTTTGGAAATGGTCAATCAATTAACGGAGCGTCCTTCCGATGACCAGAAATTCTTTGAGATCAGAGAAAATAAAATAGAGGGAATTCCTGTTTATATCAACCGGGCAGGATTTACAGGAGAAAAGCTGGGATTTGAAATTTATTTCCCGAAGCAGGAGGCTCCCAAAATGGAAGGAAAACTCCGGGAACTGGCAGAATCCCTGGGAGGCAAAGAGGTGACGGAATTTCAGGTAATGGCCTGGACGCTGCCCTGTGAGGCAGGATTCTATTATATGAGAGACCTGCGCCATACGAATCCTTATGAAGTAGGATTAGCAGGCGGGATCAATTGGGATAAAGAATTCATCGGCAAAGAGGTGCTGAAAGAAATCCGGGACCAGGGAGCAAAACGGGAAGTAGTAGGCTTTACAGTAGCTGACGCGGACATCCATATAAAGGGCAGAAATATAGGAAACGAAGGAGAATTCGTTTATAAGGATGGTGAGTGTGTAGGCCGCTGTATGAAGATTACATACAGTTATGTGAAAGAAATAAATAACGGCACCATCATCTGTACCAAAGGTTCTCTAAAGCCAGGAGACAAAGTGACCATGCATGGACATGAAGCGGTCATCTGTGAGCCGAAGTTTATTTGACCGAAGCCGCACAGCAGTAAGCAGAGATGAGAATCTGCCTGCCTTAGAAGGGAAAATAAAAAGAAAAGGAGAATTAAATGATGGATATAAAAGCGATTTCTGACAGCATTATGCACAGCTATATCACAGATACACCTTCCCTGGAGGACATGCTTTATGTAAAGGGGAAAACTGCTATCGTTACAGGCGGTACCTCCGGCCTGGGCTTCTGCACTGCCCAGAGGCTTCTCCAGGGCGGCGCCAAGGTAGTGATTTCCGGTTCTACAAAGGAAAAAGGGGAAGCGGCAGTGGCTCTTTTAAACGAAGCAGGATATACAGACGTGACCTTTAAAAGGGCTGACCTTCGCAGTGAGGAAGAAGTAAAGGATATGGTAGAATTTACCGCAAAAACCTACGGCTCTGTAGATATATTAGTGACCTCAGGAGGGGCATGGAGCTTTGCCCATATTTACGATCTGCCGGAGGAAGAGTTTATGAAAACCATAGACATTAATCTGGCAGGAGCCTACCGTTGTGCAAAGCATGTGAGCAAATATATGGTGGAGCATGGGGTAAAGGGAAAGATTGTTCTGGTTTCCTCCAATGTAGCTTATCTGGCGCAGCCGGTATTCGGCGGATACGCACATTATGCCGCATCTAAGGGAGGGGTGATCTCCATGACCTATGAGATCGCGAAAGAACTGAAACGGTACGGAATCATGGTAAATTCCGTTGCGCCTGGAGGAATGAAGACGCCGGGAGGCCTGTCAAACGGACCGGTGCGCACGCTTCCTCCTGAAAAACAGATGGAGATTGGAAAGGAGCTGACCGTGGCGAAGCTGGATGAGATTCCATCAGCGGATTCCGTGGCAATGGTCATCTACGGCATGTGTACAAGAATGGCGGACGGCGTTACCGGACAGTGTATCGTGGCGGACAGCGGCATGATGAGAAATATCGTATCTTACCAGCCGGCCATAGAGCAGTACCCGCCGGAAAAAGCCTGATGAAGACAGCCATATTAAATGCAAATAATAAAAAAGAATAAGAAATATCCCCACAAAGAGTTTAAAATATTTTAACAAAAGGAGGTGAAAGCGTTATCCTGTTAAAGTAAACTCAAGTGGGGATATTTTTTCAATGAAATAAGGTATTATGTATGGACTGATCCGTATCAGTCGTTGATCACAACGCCCTTCTGAAGCATTACGTTTGCATACAGTGCCTTTTCACTGGTGGAAATGATGCAGTATGCGGTTTTTGCTTCATCGTAGAATTTAAAACGTTCAATATTTCCTACTACAGCTTCGCCGCGCTCATCATATTTGGAGATGATTTCTTTATAGGTATCCCAGATAGGAGTCTCCACGTCATCTCCCGGCATAACTTCCATAAGATTTACCGGATGTT
>CALIZJ010000267.1 GCA_938028845.1 uncultured Blautia sp. | reverse complement strand
TGGGATGCGTCTCCTGTAACAATCACTTTAGAGCCAAAGCCGATTCGTGTCAAAAACATCTTCATCTGTGCAGGCGTCGTATTTTGGGCTTCATCCAGTATGATATAGGAATTATCCAAAGTACGGCCCCTCATATAAGCAAGAGGCGCCACTTCGATCAGACCTCGTTCCATATTTTTTGCAAAGCTGTCTGCACCCATGATCTGATAGAGGGCATCATAAAGTGGTCTCAGATAAGGGTCTACTTTGCTCTGCAGATCGCCGGGAAGAAATCCCAGCTTCTCTCCGGCTTCGATCGCCGGTCTGGTGAGAATGATCCTGCTGACCTCCTCATTGCGGAAAGCTGTCACAGCCATAGCCATGGCGAGATACGTCTTTCCTGTTCCAGCCGGTCCTACTCCGAAGACGATCATTTTTTTCCGGATCTGTTCCACATATTCTTTCTGTCCAAGGGTCTTCGGTTTAATGGGTCTTCCCTGAATGGTATTGCAGATGACGTCCTTGTCGATTTCTGTCAATACCTGGCTTCTTTCCTCCATTGCAAGGGAAAGGGCATAATTGACGTTCTGCCTGGTGATGGTGTTTCCTCTGTTTGCCAGCACCACAAGTTCGTCTATGAGTTTCTTCGCCTGAGCTGCGCTCTGTTCATTTCCAAGGATCTTTAATGTGCCGTCTCTGGATATCATCGTGACATTTAAGGTACGCTCGATCAGCTTTAAATGTTCGTCAAATTGTCCGAAGACGTTTCCCTCCTGGTTCGCGGGCACCTCAGCGTGTAATTCGATAATGTTACCTGCCATCCTAATAAGTCCTTTCTTTTTTACTGTCCGTCTGTCCCCAGCAGATCATTTTGGGGCTCTTCCTGTATCTTTACGGGCGTCTCCTCTCCGATCTTCTCTATCACCTGAAAGGTCCCCCGGCTGATGCAGGTGGTGTGGTCTATTTCTATTTTAACATTATTTGCAGATATTTGAACCCCTTTTTCTATTAATTTTTCTTCATAAAGATGAAGAATTTCTATAGCGCGGCTTTTGGCTTTCTCTTCCGAATATGTTTTTTCCTGCAGCCGGTACTCTTTTGATGTGATATTTCCAAAGGAGACAGGCAGGACAAAATTTTCTGTGATCCGCAGGACCTTCTCTGTCACAAGTCTGTTCCAGCCTTCTTTTGCCCTTCCTGCAAACTGAAACTGCCAGTTTCCGATTTTTAAAAAGAACCCTTTCTTTTCCTTCCCTGTGTATACCTGTTCTTCATACACTAGGGGAAGCTCATGGTAATAGGAAATCTCATGCTGCACATAAATATCCGCGTCCGCATGGACATATTCATACCGGTATACTTCCTGGCTGTCGTTTCGATAATCCAGACGTCCAAGGACCAGGATATCTCCTTTTTGACATACATCCCCAGGCTTTTTAAGGGGCGTTCCCTTTCGCGTGATCATTTTTACGATCGTGCCCTCTGTATCAGCGGTAATATTACAGGGAGATTCCTCCTCATCTATAACTTCCTGAGGCCTTGTTCCTTCCTGGATCGTCAGAATCAGTCTCGTCCCTTCCATACGTGCAGATACCCAGGTAATCTCCGGATAATTTTTTCTTACCATTGCCGCGATCTGACTGCAGTCTACTTTATTTTTTGCGATTCCATGAACAATGCCTTCCCGGGCGAGAAAATTCAGGATCTCCGGTGTGCTGTTTGCCTCGTTTCCTTCTATATGTATATTCCAGATGCGCCCCGAAAGTAAAAGCATAAGGCAGATACAGGCAAGAATCCCAAGAAAAAAAGCCTTCCTTTTTTTGCTCCGTAAAAAAAAGAAAGGCAGACCGTACTTTTTTAAAATGCGAATATGTACTTTTGTCTTACTCCGTATGGGACGAAGCTTAAAAAAATCTTTTACGGAAAAAACTGCCAGAAGGCTCCCATCCTCCTGACGTATAATTTTCCGCACATGAATATTTCTCCCCTTACAAAGGTTTAAAAAACGCTCCGTCTGTTCTCCAACGATGGACACAAGCACATAACCGGCTGTCAGATTAAGAATCTTTTCCAATACATACACCTCCTACCTGTCCAGAATAACCTTGGCGATACAGCCTTTCACCTGCATTTCCCAGGGTGTATAGCAGGGAATGATAAGGCCCTTTCCGCAGATGGTCACTTTTCCCCGGAGGGTAAGAAGTACAATCTCTTCTTTTGTATAACGAAGGATGCTCCTGTAATTTTCGATCACAGCCTGATCCTTCCCGGTAATAGTAATGATGGGTTCCCTGTAAGCAAGGTCTCTGGGCACTTCCAGCGCAGTGACCAGATGTTCTTTAAGATATTCCTTCCTTTTCATAAAAATCCCTCCGGCTATATAAGTTAATGTATGCCGAAGGGATTTTACTTATGTGTATAAATAACCGGCAGATGATCTTCGTCAAGGGGATTCCTTTTCATAACCGAAACAGGATCAGGGAAAACCAGAGTATGGTATTTCCTCCTAATTGGTAATCCATCTTCTCTTGTTCTACTATGTTAGAAGCAACCACCCCATAGCTTTCCAGGCATGGATGCATCCGTTCCGGATGGCGGCAGGGCTTTCCCATTGGATAGGTACATTCCTTACAGATATCGCAGGACTCTGTGGAAAGGATAAAGATATCATATCCTTCCTCCTTTAAATATCTTCCTACCAGATCTGTGAGCCTTTCGTGGTCCTGCCTTGTTGCAAGGAGCTTATCCATATCCAGGATGTCGTCCACCTCAGATACACTGGAAAAAAACACCCCTTCCGGATAACTTCGGATCTTTCTTTCACATTCTGAAAGTTCTCCCACTGCAGGAGGACATGCCCAGGTAGTTCCATACCGCTGACATTCTTCTTTGCACACTGTCCTCACCCGGTCCACCACATCGATTCCATCCGTCTTTACCACGCGGTATTCGTAAATAGGATACTGGGAAATAAATTGTTCAAATTTTTCTATATTCAGCATTTACTCCTCCTGTTTTTTCGGCATCCTGCATTTTCCGATAAAATCTGTCATATGAATACAGTATACATCTGTCCGTTCCAGGGCTTCCTTAGAAAACTCCGCTTTTTCTCCTGGGGCACAATGGTTCATGATAAGCGTAAGCCCATTTGCCTTTTCTTCCAGGGTTTCCGCCTTTTTCAGCACTCCCTTTCCCATTATGCTGGCAAAGGAATACGAGTAGGCACAGGCGTAATCGCCTTTAATCAGCCCATGGCGGCAGTCCATTTCTACAGCTACCTCCGGATTCTTTAAAAAAGCATCTGCCTTTCGTCCCTCTTTTGCGCTGTGAAAATACAAACGCAGTTTTTTCTGGTCTTCTTCCAGCTCATATCCAAAATTTACCGGAACGATCATGATCCCCTCTTCATCTGCGGTTCCCAGACGCATAACCTGACATTCCTCTAAGATTTCTCTAATTTGTCTAAGGTCGGTGACTTCTCTTTTGTGTAATCGCATTTCTCTCATAAGACCAGGTTCCTATTTGATACGGCGGATGTAATCTTCTTTTCTTGGTTTTGCTTTCGGAAGCTCTCCCTTTGGATAACCTAAGATACAATGGCCGATGCCTTCGTAATCTCCTTCGATTCCCCACTCTTTTAAGAGTGCTTTCCCTTTCGGGCTTTCAAATTCTTCCTTTGCCCTGTGTATCCAGCAGCTTCCAATTCCAAGGGAATATGCCGCATCCATAAGCGCGCCCATAACAAGAGTTCCGTCATACACATAAGTAGGACGGTTCTTGTCTGCCAGGACAATCACTACCACAGGAGCCCCGTAAAAAGGATCCGTATCCGTTCCCATAATCTCTGCATTCATCTTAGAAAGTTCATCTCTGACTTCTTTATTTGTAACAGCTACGATAACCGGGGACTGCATCCCCATTCCGGTAGCGGCATACGTTCCGGCTTTTAAAATTTCTTCTAAAGTTTCTTCCGGGATCTCATCCGGCAGATAGCTTCGGATGCTTCGTCTGTTTGTGATCGTTTTTATGGTTTCGTTCATATTGGTTCCTCCTCTGTTATTTCTGCCTTTATTTTACTACATCCTCTCTGAAATGTCATGCAAAAAACAGCCTTTGGCCAGCCCCTCTCCTACTATAGGCATTTTCTATGACAGCCATCGCGAATTTTAATTATCTTATTGACGGATTCAGTGTTATAATGGAAATACATGGTGTACAGATACTTTTGAAGGCAGCATTTGTCTGATCTGTACGATACAGTTTCTAAAAGGGTATTTGAAAATAAGTGAAAAGGAGAATTCGTATGAAGGTATTAATTCTGGGCGGTGTAGCAGCCGGAACAAAAGCAGCTGCAAAATTAAAGCGGGAAGATCCAGATTGCGAGGTCTGCATCCTCTCAAAAGGAAAACATATTTCTTATGCAGGATGCGGACTTCCTTATTATGTAGGAGATGTGATCCATGAAAAAGGATCTTTGATCGTAAACACACCGGAGAAATTTTCTGCACTTACCGGTGCGGACGTAAAAACAGAAACGGAAGCGATCGCCCTTCATCCCAAGGAAAAGACCGTCGATGCCAAAGATTTAAAAACAGGGGAGATTTCTTCCTACTCCTATGACAAGCTAGTGATCGCTACCGGAGCCTCTCCTTTTGTCCCGGATCTCCCCGGCATTCATTTAAAAAATGTTTTTGTCATGCGGACACCGGAAGATGCCATCTCCCTTCGCAGTGCTGTAGAAGAAGGTTCTGTGAAACGTGCCGTTGTTGCCGGAGGCGGTTTCATAGGCCTTGAAGTGGCGGAAAACCTTGCCGCACAGGGAGTAAAGGTAAGCGTCATCGACTTTGCGCCTCATGTGCTTCCAAATTTCCTGGATCCGGATTTCAGCGAATATGTAGAAAATAAAATGGCAGATGCAGGAATCATGCCTGTCACCGGCGTTTCCCTGGAAGGCGTGACCGGCACCGACAAAGTAGAAAAAGTACAGACAAGCAAACGCGCCATGAAAGCAGATGCCCTTATACTTGCCATTGGCATCCGTCCTAATACGGCATTTCTGGAAGGCTGCGGCATTGAAATGTATAAAGGCACCATTCTTACCAATGAATATCTGGAAACCAATCTTCCGGACGTATACGCTGTGGGCGACTGCGCAATGGTACATAACCGCCTTACCGGAAAGCCCGCCTGGTCTCCTATGGGTTCTACTGCAAATATCACCGGCAGGATCCTGGCACAAGATATTGCCGGCAGTAAAATTTCCTATCCAGGCGTCTTAGGCACAGGCGTTGCCAAGCTTCCGGGAGGACTTAATGTAGGCCGTACCGGACTGACAGAGACGGCAGCAAAGGCAGAAGGCATAGAAGCAGTTTCCGCAGTCAGCGTGGTAGATGATAAAGCCCATTACTACCCAGGCGCAGGTTCCTTCCTGGTAAAACTGGTTGCAGATAAAGCCACCCATAAGCTTCTTGGCATTCAGGTACTGGGCACAGGAGCGGTAGATAAAATGACGGACATCGCCGTTACTGCCATCTCCCTTGGAGCTACCGCCGAACAGCTTGCCTCCATGGACTTTGCATATGCGCCGCCATTTTCCACAGCAATCCATCCCATCGCTCATGCAGTAAATATCCTGCTGAATAAGCTGAATGGAGACATGGATTCCATTACCCCAGCCCAGTACCAGGAAGGCGAAGCAGAGGGATACCGCATAGTAGACTGCGCAATGCAGCCGGCCCTTAAAAACACCCCTTATCTTGACCTTGTAAAAATCAAAGGGGAGGCAGAAGGATTCCAAAAAGACGAAAAACTGCTTCTGGTATGCACCAAAGGCAAACGTGCCTACCTTACCCAGAACCGTCTGAAACATTACGGATATACAAACACAAAGGTCTTAGAAGGCGGAACCACCTTTAACACCTCTGTTATGGAAGAAGAATAATAAATAAAAAAATCAAAGGAGGACGATTATGTCAGCATTAACCATCAGCCCGGAAAACGAAAAAAGAGTGAAAGCCATGGGCTTTCTTAACAACAAAGGAACCGATAATTTTTCCGCCCGTATCATCACAGTAAACGGAAAGATTACCGCTGCTCAGCATCACTGTATCGCAGAGGCAGCCGAAAAATTCGGCAATGGAAACATCACCTTTACCACCCGTCTTACCATTGAGGTACAGGGTGTTCCCTATGATAAGATTGAAGAATTCCAGGAATTCATCGCCAAAGAAGGTCTTTATACCGGCGGTACAGGTTCTGTGGTCCGCCCGGTAGTTTCCTGTAAGGGAACCACCTGCCAGTATGGCCTGATCGACACTTTTGCTGTTTCAGAAGAAATTCATCATCGTTTTTACGAAGGATACCATACAGTAAAACTTCCTCATAAGTTTAAAATTGCCGTAGGGGGATGCCCAAATAACTGTGTAAAGCCAGACTTAAACGACCTTGGCATTATCGGCCAGCGTATTCCTAACTTTGATGAAGACGAATGTAACGGCTGCAAAAAATGCTCCGTAGAAAAAGCCTGTCCTATGGGCGCGGCAAAAGTACAGGACGGTGTCCTTGAGATCAATAAAGACATCTGCAATAACTGCGGCAGATGTATCGGCACCTGTCACTTCGACGCCATTGAAGACGGCACTACCGGATATAAAATCTATATCGGAGGCAGATGGGGCAAACACGTGGCTCAGGGACGTGCCCTCAGTAAAATCTTCACCTCCAAGGAAGAAGCCCTGGATGTAATCGAAAGCGCCATCCTTCTGTACAGAGAGCAGGGTGTCACCGGAGAGCGCTTCGCTTCCACCATTGAGCGGCTTGGGTTTGACAATGTAGAAAAGCAGCTCCTCTCCCACGATCTTCTGGACAGAAAGCAGGAGATTTTAAATGCCCAGCTTCATCTTGCCGGAGGCGCCACCTGCTGATTTTTTATAAAGGAGCCAACAATGACCATACGCCATTTAAAAATTTTTCTTCAGGTAGCGGACACCGGAAAAATGAGCGCTGCAGCAAAAAATCTTTTTATGACGCAGCCTTCTGTAAGCCAGGCCATCCGGGAACTGGAGGAACATTACCATACCCTGCTTTTTGAGCGGCTTTCCAATAAACTCTACATCACTGAAAGCGGGAAACAGCTATACACCTATGCAAAAATGACTGTGGAGCAATTCGATTTTCTGGAAGAAAAAATGGCATATAAAAACCGCCGGGAGCGATTCCGTATCGGTGCAACGGTTTCTGTGGGAGGGAGTATTCTCTCCCACATTGTCAATGAATTATGTGAAATCTTTCCGGAAATAGATGTGTACTGTTTTGTGGGAAATACCCAGGAAATAGAAAATAAGCTTTTAAATGCCCAGCTTGATGCCGGTATTGTAGAAGGATTTATAAAAAATCCCGACCTTCTCACTACACCGCTGATCAAAGATCCCCTGGTCCTTACCTGCTGCCGTGAACATCCCCTTGCCAAAGAGACAGAAATCCATACAAAAGATCTGCAGGGACAGAAATTTGTTATCCGGGAAGCCGGAAGCGGTACCAGAGAGCTTTTGGAAAGATTTCTCGCCAGCCAGAATATAAAAGTACACGTCGCCTTTGAAGCCCATACCCCGGATTCTATAAAAAATGCAGTCCGGTATAATAACTGCCTTACCCTGATCTCCAGCCGGCTTTTAACACAGGAGCTTGCCAGTGGAGATTTCGTGGCATTTTCCCATGAAAAGGCACAGTGGGACCGGTATTTCCGGTTAGTTTATCATAAAAATAAAAAAACAGGCAGCCAGCTTAAAGTCCTGGAAGATCTCCTTGCCTCCTACGAGAAAAAGGAATCTCCTTCTGACCTGATCCGCGGCCGCCTGTTGGTTTGATCTTTACTTTTTAACAGCAGTTATTTAAAAAATGTCTGATAGTCTTCATAATTTTTTACAAGGAGTTCTGGTGTGTTCAGTCCATAAGGACATTTTTTCATACAGGCTCCACAGTGCAGGCAGTCTTCTATCTTTTTCATCTTGTCCTGCCATTCCTTGGAAAGCCAGCCCGCTTCCGGTGCTCTGCGAAGCATCAGACTCATCCTTGCACAATTATTGATCTCAATCCCCGCAGGACAGGGCATACAGTATCTGCATCCTCTGCAGAAATCTCCGGATAACTGTTCTCTGTCCTTTTCAATTTCATTCAGAAGTTTTTCATCCAGTTTAGGCGGACAGACCTGATAGGATAAAAATTCATCCAGCTCTCTTTCTCTTTGTATGCCCCAGATTGGAGCCACATGGGAAAACTGCGGCTGCATCATATACGCATAAATGGCTGCAGAATTTTGGATTAGGCCGCCAGCCAGTCCTTTCATGGCGATAAATCCCATGCCGGCATCCTTACATTCCTGTACCAGTTTTAAATCTTCTTCAGAAGACAAATAGGAAAAGGGAAACTGGAGCGTCTCATACAGGCCGGATTCTATAGCCTCCCGGGCTACGCTAAGCCTGTGGTTGGTGATTCCTATATGACGGATCTTTCCCTGTTTTTTTGCCTCCAGTGCTGCGTCATATAAGCCGGAAGCATCTCCTGGCTTTGGACAGAACGTCGGGTTGTGGAATTGATAAATATCTATGTAGTCTGTCTGCAGTTTCCTTAAACTTTCGTCCAGATCTTTCCAAAAGCCTTCCGCATCCTGGGAAGCTGTTTTCGTGCTGATCACAAGTTTTTCCCTTGTGTAGGAAAATGCGGCTCCCAGCTTTTCCTCACTGTCAGAATAAACCCTGGCAGTATCAAAATAGTTAATCCCATAATAAAAAGCTTTTTGCAGAATATATACTGCTTCTTTCTTCTCTACACGCTGGATAGGCAAAGCTCCAAATCCGTTTTTATTTACCTCGATCCCTGTTTTTCCCAAAATCATTTTGTCCATAAATATCCCTCCTGCTTTAGATTTTCGTTATCCCAAATAGATCCGGGTATTTCTCGATTCTTTCCAGCCAATTTTAAATCGCGAAAAACTTTATTTCTATTATAGCATCCTGTCCATTTCATGTCATTTCATATCTGGGACAATTTCTTTTTTTCTCTGCTAAGGGCAATAAACCCTAACGCGGCAGCTAACGGAGGGATAACCTTATGATCGCCTAAAGGATTTATAATAATCGAGTATACAAAAAAAGCTGTGCTGATTAATAATACCGCCAAAATAATTGCATATATGATTTTTCGATTCTTAACCATTTTTCCACTCTCCTTATAGATTTTTATCAAAATATATCGTTGCAGACAGTTCGAGCAAGTTTCGCAGGCCGATATAGATCAATCCAAAAGTGCATACCCGCTGAAATGTAAAAGTAGTTTGACCATCTATAAATAACGGTAAAAATACAAGCAGTAAAATTAAAATCCAATTTGAAATATTTGCAGTATTATTCGCCTTTAATTGAATCATCTGCCAACGTTCATCCCCTTTATATTGGACTTGCTTCTTAGCCTTTAGGATATACAGCCACAATGTTACTCCTAATGCCGCAATAAGAAAAATCAATAAAATCCTCTGCTCATTCATATTATTTTTCCTCCTCCCT
>CALIZJ010000266.1 GCA_938028845.1 uncultured Blautia sp. | reverse complement strand
CTGGTTTCAAATGGCGTTTCCGGAGAAAAAAGCATTGGTTCCCAATCTTCACGCTCCCTGCTCCGGTCAAGCTCCGGCCTCCCCTGGGACAGCTCTTCGCCGGAGTAATCCCTTTCTTCCGTAAATTCCCCGTCTTCTCCCTGAGGCTGCCCTCCCGGCTGTCCAAAGGCCTCCCTGGGCAGCTCCCCGCCGTTTTCTTCCATGATCTGCAAAAGCCGGTCCGCTCTTTGTACGATTCCCTTATAATTGATCACCAGAATCGTCCCCATAATGACCAGAAGCACAGCAAAAGTAGAACACATTGCCACAAAGACAAATTTTTTTCTCAGAGACCGTATCATCCTGCTTCCTCCAGGGAATACCCTTGATTTCTCGTTGCCTTTATCTGGACGTTCGCTCCGATGGCCGCCAGTCTTTTTCTCAGATAAGACAAATAGACCCACACAACATTAATTTCCGCCTCGCTGTTATATCCCCATATTTTTTCCATAAAACGTTCCGTAGAGATCAGCGCTCCCGGGTTCATCATCAGCATTTCCAGCATCTGATATTCTTTATTGGCCAGACGCACACTGCCTCCGGGAGCTTTCAGTTCAAAAGTTCTCCGGTCAAGAGTGATATTCCCAAATCCGAGGACAGACTGAGCCGTCTCCGTCTGCCTTCTTGTAATGGAACGGATCCTGGCAAGAAGCTCTTTCGCGGCAAAGGGCTTGGTAAGATAATCGTCCGCTCCGCAGTCCAGTCCCAGCACACGGTCGTCAATCTCCGATTTTGCGGTTAAGATCAGCACCGGAACGTTATTTCCCCTTTCTCTCAGCTTTCGAAGCACTGTAATTCCATCCATCTTAGGCATCATCACATCCAGGATCACAGCATCATAGTTTTCCGTTTCCAGATACTGCAGCGCATCTAAGCCATTATATACTGCATCCACTGAATAATTATTATGTTTAAAAATAACAGTCAGCGCATTGGACAATTCTTTCTCGTCTTCCGCCAATAACAGACGCATCCGTTCTTCCCTCCTTTGCCTTTTCCTTTCGTTTTGTCTAAAAAGAGCATCTTCCTAAATAAAATCAGTATAACATCCTCTTCCAACGCCGTAAAGCCTTAGCTGCCGGTCATAAATTCAGTAAAAGCTGCTGTATGCCACATAGTATGGCCAGTAACCCAAAACCTGATCATCCAGAATACCGCAGTGCGTCTATAGGCTTCTTTTTTGCCGCCTTATTCGCCGGATATAAACCGAACGCCAGTCCGATAAGAAGAGAAAAGACTACCGATATGAAGGCCACGTTCCTGTCCATCTGAAAAGACATGGAATCCCCCATCACTTTTCCGATTATCTTCAAAATTCCATAGGATGCTCCGATTCCCGCCAGGCATCCGATCATACTGACTATAAGCGCTTCTAAAAGGAACTGCAGCATAATGCTTCCTCTTCCTGCTCCAATGGCCTTGCGGATGCCGATTTCCCGCGTCCTTTCCGTAACAGACACCAGCATGATATTCATGATCCCGATTCCGCCTACTAAAAGAGAGATTGCCGCTATTCCTCCCAGCATCAGTGACAATGTATTATCCACCTGGCTCATAGTTTCCATGATCTCCGACTGATTCAAAACAGAGAAGGCGTCCTCATCATTCTGCAGCCGTTCCAGCATGATCCTCTCCACCGCCGCTTCCGCCATATCCATGGATTCTTCATCCGCGGAAGATACATAAAACTGAGTGATATCAAGAGCATTATCCGCCATTCTCGTATATGTGGAGTATGGGATATAGCCCTCCAATGTTACGGCGGCAGTTTCCTCGTCATCCGAATCCGTCTGCATCATATTTTGTCCTGAGGTGAGACTGGAATTCTCTGACGAGAGTACGCCCACCACCAGAAAGCTCCGTCCATCCAGGGATAAGGATTCTCCCACCGCGTCTTCATGTCCGAAGAACTCCACAGCCGTATCTGAGCTTATGATGATTACCAGGGAATTATTGTCTATATCCGTCTGTTTTAAATTCCTGCCCCCGGAAAGTTCAAGCCCCATAATATCAAAATAACTTCCCGTTGTTCCTGTCACGCTCATCGTCCCGCTGATATAGCCGCTTTTTCCTGTAACACTTGTCATTCCATAAGGGGCTGCCGCCTCTATGTTCTCATCCTCCATCAGTGTGGAAAACTCGGAAAGACGTATAGGATTCTCCTTGTCATCCGTCACCCGCACTGTAAGATAGTTAGAGCCCATGGATGAGATCTGCTGGCTTACGGAGGAAGAAGCGCCGTCTGCAATAGAAACCAGCACGATCAGCGCTACTACACCGATAATGATGCCCAGCATGGTTAAAAAAGTACGGAGCTTATTGGCGCATACTGCTGCCCAAGACATTTTAATGGTCTGCCAGATCATAGCATCACCTCTGCGACACGTCCGTCTTTGATCCGGATCTTTCGCTGGGCTTCATCTGCGATCCCATTATCGTGGGTAATGAGCACAATGGTATTTCCCCCTTCATGGAGCTCATGAAAAAGCTCCATAATCTTTTCCCCGGTTCTGGAATCCAGGTTTCCGGTAGGTTCATCCGCAAGGAACAGGGACGGTCTTGTCACCAGGGCCCTTGCAATTGCTACCCTCTGCTGCTGTCCGCCGGAAAGCTCTGTGGGCCGGTGGTTTTTTCTGTGGGAAAGTTCCACACGTTCCATAGCTTCCTGTATCCGTTTTTTTCTCTCTGGCCCGCGCACACCTTGATAAAGCAGAGGAAGCTCTACGTTTTCCCAGGCGGTCAGCCTGGGAAGAAGATTAAAGTTCTGAAAAATAAACCCGATCTTTCGGTTCCTGATCTTTGCCAGCTCCCTTTCTGAATACTGCTCAATAGAGATCCCGTCCAGGATATACTCCCCTTCATCCGCCGTATCCAGGCACCCGATAATATTCATCATGGTAGACTTTCCACTCCCGGAAGGGCCTATAATGCTGACAAACTCACCATCCCAGATTTCCATACTGGCATGATCCAAAGCATAAACACATTCTTCCCCCACTGTGTATATCTTGGAAACTTCCTTTAATTCAATCATAAGCTCCCTACCTTTCCGGCATTGCGCCCATCCCCTGGCCGCCACCAAAATCTCCCGATGGCATCTGACCGCCTTCAAAGCTTTCTCCGCCAGGCATCTCTCCACCTTTGAACATTTCTCCTCCGCCAGGCATCTCTCCATTACCTGCTCCGAAACCGCTTTCTCCCGAAGAACCAGAGCTGCTTCCAATCCTTTCATAATAGACTGTATCGCCTTCTTTTAGTCCCTCTGTGATCTCCACAGTCTCGCCGTCTGACAAACCGGTAGTTACCTGCTGTTCTCCCGTCAGATTCCCTTCTTCATCCTGCTGTGTATAGACATACACCTCATTTCCCCTTTCCTGAAGGGCATCTACAGGAATCGTAACTACATTCTCCCTGTTTTCGATCACTATTGTGGCAGAAGCATTCATACCTGCTTTCATTTCTTCATCTTTTGGGATTGTGATCTCCACACTATAGCGTGCTACTCCTCCGCTGGCAGAAGCGGTATTTCCACCTTTGTCACGTTTCCCTGGAATATTCCTTCCTCTATAGCATCAAAGGTAACCTGAGCCTCCTGGCCTTCTGACACAGAATTGATATCCAGCTCATCTACATTTATTGTTAAGATCATTTCCTCATCACCGGAAATGGAAAATACCGATGTATAGGAATTTAATTCCGAATCCGCTGTCTGGGACGCGCTCTCTCCTGTATCCGCGGTTTCTGCATGTCCGGAGGCTGTCGTTTGTACAGTGCCGGAGGCTGCCGATTGCTGACCGGAGCTCTGGGTGAATGCTGTGCCTCCGCTTCCTGCCGAATTCGTGTTCTGGGAATTTCCTGATACATTTTCCCCTGTTCCGTTTACGCCATTGCCGGAAAGATTTCCATCCCCTTCATTCTCTTGTCCGTCAGAAGTTCCGTCAGTAAGCAGATCCTCCATATCCTCATTCTGGTTCTCACCGCTTTCCGGTTCTTCTTCTGCAGAGTCATTCTCTCCTGCTGTCTGTGGAAAGGTGATCTGAAAACTCAAAGACATACCGTCTTCCAAAAGAGTGATCCCGGAGAGTACCCCCTGCCCGTCAGAAGAAATGCTGTCCGCCGCAAAGCAATAGCCTTCCGCCGCATATAAGACCACAGAAGCCTGATAAGTAGATGCAGCCGCAAAAACAGAATCTTCCGGCGTCCAGGTAATCGTTCCTGTGTAGCTGCCATCCGCCGAGACAATCTGCTGCTGGGGTGTATTCCCGGTTACAGGAGAAAGAATCCCTAAAGTCTGGGCATTACTGTCTGCAGAATTTGCCACAGTCAGATATAAAACTACGGAAGCCGTCTCATCTGCCGTATAAGCAGCCGCTTCCTGCCAAGAAGCAGCGGACACAGGATTCCCTTCCTCACTCTCTCCGTCATTGAATGCCTGGCTGTTCTCCTCTTCCGAAGACAGACTGGCTTCCTGATCCATAGAAGAAGTCCGCAGAACTGTCGGCACAGTGCTAAAAGACTCCCCGGAATTTTCTTTATCATACATGACAGCGGCTGCATATCCGCTGTTTTGACTGCTGTTTAGATTTTTACTGCTCTGGCTGTAAGACATGCTGGATGCAGCTATGCTCTGGGAAGCGGAAACCGCGTTGTCTTCTTCCACGCTTTCTCCTGAAACATAAACCTCTTCCACCGTTCCATCCATATCCGCCTTTATATATCCATCCTGGGACAGGACCAAAAGCTCTGTAAGCCTGTTTGCCAGCGCCGTATGGGAAGCCAGAAGAGATTGATATTCCGCAGTTTCTTCACTGGAAGCCAGCGTCAGAAGCGTCTCATCACTTTCCACCGCTTCATCTTCCGCTACCTGTATCTCCGTAACCGTACCCATGCTGCCTGTTACCTCCAGCTGCTGATGGATATAAACAGTTCCTGTCCCCAGCTCCACTCCCTGTTCATTTGTAACGACAGCCGTATCATCCATTCCTACGCCGCTGTCTGTCATGGTGATGGTACAGGAGGTTCCATCTGTCTCTTCTACCGTTCCTTCTACTTGCGTCCCATCGGAAAGGGTTACTGTCACGGTATCCTCTTTCGCTGTTTCCGCAGTGGTATCCTCAAGATCCACCGCCATCTTTCCGTCAATAGATAAAAGCATGAGCGCGCCGTTTTCCAGCATACACTGGGCAATGTCTCCGTCTTCTTCAATAAAGATCCTCTTCACTCTGCCTCCTACCGTTGCTGTTATTTCTTCCTCCTGTGTATCATCCAAAAGCTCATTGATCTGGCTGTCGATCTCCTGGATCTGCTCCTGTGTCTCTTCTATGGCTGTCAGTACAGACACGGAGTCTACTTCTGCCAGAACATCTCCCTCGGATACCTGATCTCCGCTTTCTACATAAACCTTAGACACAGTAATCCCTGAAGGTATCTGTGTTTCCACCGGTGTATCCGCCTCCAGGTTTCCCGTACCTACAATAGTATTAGAAATATTTCCCAGCTGCGCTGTCACCTCCGTAACAGAAGATGCGGTTCCTTCCGGCCGTTCCATAGCCATGCTGCTCTGATACCGTAAAAAAATGGTTCCCCCTGATCCGGCCGCTATTGCTGCCACAGCCGCAGCAGCAATAAGCTTTATTTTCCAGGAGCTTTTTTTCCTTATTGAGGCAGGCAGTTCCTCTTTCTTGCTTCTGCGTCTCATTCGTATCCCTCCTCCCTAATGATCATATAAGCTGCTTTGGCATCTCTGTCTCATACTGACTGAATTGGGATATCTGTGGCGCGCCGGAAATATCTTCACTTGCCTCATAATTCTCCACTGTAATGGTATAAGAGCTTGTTCCTTCTGTATAAACTGTGCCATCTGTTCCCGCTACCGTCACCGTTTCTCCGTTTTCATCCACGATAGACCCTGCGCAGTACAGAT
>CALIZJ010000265.1 GCA_938028845.1 uncultured Blautia sp. | reverse complement strand
ACGCGCGACCTTGCCAAGGTCGAGACCGCGGGTTCGAGCCCCGTCTATCGCTCTTAAGGACTCTGAGGATTCAGAGTCCTTTTTGCTTTATAAAAAAGTTTTCCTGACTTGTCCATAGGGCAGGAAACTCTCCGGACAGGATTCTTTTAAATACCATACAATAACAACAGGAATGAGGATACAGAAATGAAAAAAATCATGATTCTGGAAGATGAGGAAATGGTCCGTTTGGAGCTTAAGGAATTTCTGGAAAAGCAGGGCTTTTTTGTATATGCGCCTGATAGGCTTCCAGGGGAAGAACTTTTTCAGGAAAAACCGGATTTGATCCTTTTGGACATTGGACTTGGGGAGGAAAATGGAATCAAAGTGTGTCAGAATATCCGGAAAACCCAGGACATTCCCATTATCTTTGTGACAGGACAAAATACGGCGGAAAGTGAAATCCAGGGCTTCTTAGCAGGAGGAGACGACTATATACGAAAGCCCTATCACCCTTCTGTGCTTCTTCTGCGTATACAGAGTATTCTGGAAAGAAATAAGGAAAAGCTTACAGTAGAAGGGGTGGAGCTGGATCTTGTTTTTGGAAAGCTGGAATATAAGGGGGAAGTACTTGATCTGTCAAAAAAAGAACAGCAGATTTTATTCTGCCTTTTTAAAAATTATCCCCGTATTGTGGGAAGAGATGAGCTGATAGAATATCTTTGGGAAAACAAGCTTTTTGTGGATGAAAATATATTAAACGTAAATCTTTCCAGGATCCGGAAACGGCTGGAGGGAACGGCTCTATCCGGGTTTTTAAGAACCGTACCGCGGAAAGGCTGGCAGATAGGATGGTGTGAAAAATGACAGGAAAAGATTATCTGGAAGAACATGCGGGGATTTTACTCCTTCAGATCTTTATGATGTTTTTTATGAGCGGCTTCTTGCTTGTCACAGGGACGAAGCCGGATGTGCTCCTGTGTGTATTGTTTATCTGGGTTGTGACAGCGGGAATTTACTGTGGGTGGGACTGCGGGAAACAAAAGAAGCGCTATCAGGAGGTGGAGGAGCTTTTTGACAGCCTGGAAGAAAAATATTTATATACAGAGGTGGTGAAAAAACCATCTCGAAAAATCGAACAGTTATATTTTGCCTGCAGCAGGGCAGCTAACCAGGCAATGCTTGACAAAATAGAAGAAATTTCAGGAAATGCAAGAGAGTATAAAGAATACATCGAGAGCTGGATACATGAAGTAAAAAATCCAATGACCGCCATTGAGCTTTATTGCACCAACCACCCAGGAGAGCAGGGAGAGTCCTTGAAAAAGGAGCTGCGAAAGATAGAGGAACTGGTGAACCAGGCGTTATATTATGCCAGGAGCGGATCTGTGGAAAAGGATTATTTTGTAAAAAAATTCCCTCTAATAGATGCAGTTTTGCCGGCGCTTATGGAGTATCGCTCTGTGATATTGGAAAAACGATTGTCTCTTGAAGTAGAAGAATTAAAGGAAACGGTATATACAGATCCGAAATGGGTGGAGTACATTGTAGGGCAGCTTTTGTCCAATGGGATCAAATATGTAAAGGAAGGAAAGGGAAAGCTGCATATTTATCCGGTCAAAGAAGAAAAGGGAGTATGGCTTTGTATTGAGGATAACGGCTGCGGAATCCTTCCGGAGGATATGCCGAGGATCTTTGAAAAAGGTTTTACAGGAAGCGACAGGAAAAAGAAGCAGGCTACCGGTATGGGATTGTATCTTGCCGGAAGACTTTGTAAGAAATTGGGGCTGACGCTGAAAATAGACTCTGTGAAAGGAAAAGGAACCACCGCCCGGCTGGGATTCCCTGTGGGGACTATGCATCGTGTGGTATAAACGATGGTTTTGTATCCGGAGGAAGAATAATAAGCCTAACAACTTTGTAAGTGTAAATAAGAAGGCAGACAGCGTATAATGAAGGCAAGTCAAACATAGAGCGCTGGTGTAAGACAAAGAGAAACTGCGAAAGGAAAAAAAGACAATGCCTTTATTAAAGATTGAAAAAGTAGATAAATTTTACGGCACAAAAGACAATATCACAAATGCTTTAAACCATGTTTCTTTTCAGGTGGATAAGGGGGAATTTCTGGGGATCATGGGTTCCAGCGGAAGCGGAAAAACCACACTTTTAAACTGTATCGCCACAATCTTACATGTGACGGCAGGCCATATTTATCTGGACGGAAAGGATATTACGACGCTGAAAAATAAGGAGCTTGCCCAGTTCCGCATGGAAAATCTGGGGTTTGTCTTTCAGGATTTTAACCTTCTGGATAATTTTACCTTAGAGGAAAATATAGGGCTTGCTCTTACTATGCGGGGAGTTTCTCCGGCCAAGATAACCGCAAAAGTGGCGGAGGCTGCCAGAAAGCTTGGAATTGAGGAGACACTTAAAAAAATGCCCGCAGAAGTATCCGGCGGCCAGCGGCAGAGATGTGCGGCGGCCAGAGCGATCATTAACAAGCCGAAGCTTCTTTTGGCAGACGAACCCACGGGAGCTTTGGATTCCCATTCCGCCCAGATGCTTTTGGAATCCTTTGACAAGCTGAATGTGGAAGAACAGGCGACCATTCTTATGGTGACTCACGATGTGTTTTCCGCAAGCTATTGTTCCAGGATTTTGTTTTTAAAAGACGGAAAAATATTTACAGAGATCCGGAGAGGGGAAAAAAGAAGGAGAGAATTCTTTCAGGAAATCCTTGATGTGGTCACATTGATGGGAGGGGATGTTTCTGATGCGCAGTAGTATTGTCTGGAAAAACGCGAAACATTCCGCTAGGGATTACATGATTTATTTTCTTACAGTCACGGCTGCTTTATCTTTGATGTATGCTTTTAACCTCCTTATTTTTTCTGAGGAGATCATGAGCTTGAGCACACAGTTAAACGCCCTTACGTCTGTAGTGATCGGAATTTCCATAATTATCGTGCTGGTCATTGGCTGGCTGATCCATTATATGGCAAAATATATTTTGGAAAAAAGAAGTATGGAATTTGGAACCTACATGCTTTTAGGAATCCCTAATGAAAAGATTGCTTCCCTATATGTAGAGGAAAATCTGGTGATAGGTGGTCTTGCCTTTCTCGCTTCACTGGCAGCAGGAACTTTTCTGTACCAGATTCTTGCCCTTGTAATCGTGAATCTTTTTCAGGCTACCTATCAGATCCGGCTTTTTTATTCACTGGAAGCCATTGGGCTGACGTTTGTATATGCACTTTTGATGTATGGGAATTCCATGATCCGGATGCGGCGCTATTTGAATAAGGTGGAAATCGGTGAGCTTTTATATGCCCAGCGCCGTGTGGAAGAGAGAAAAAAGAAGCACAGGGGAAGTTTCTTGGGATTTCTTGTCCTTGAACTGGTTTGCGGAATCCTGTTTTATGTTACCTGCCATAAGGGGATGGAGTGGAAGTATTCGGGAAATCTTTTCTTTCTTTCTCTTGGAGGAATCCTGGTGGGTTTATATGGAATCTATACTACTTTTACGGAACTTCTGTCCCGGACCCTGCTGGAAAATGACCGGTTTAAATATAAGAAAGACAGGTTGTTTTTACTGCGGGGACTTACCGCAAAGCTTTCTGCTATTGGAAAGACTTTGGGGACACTTGCTATTCTTCTGACGATTACATTAACGGCAACCCAGTTAGGAGTTCTTTTTGAACGGTTTTTCTCGGCGCAGATACAGGGCGTTTCGGGATTTGACGTGACGGCGTCCACTACAGAGGAAGCATCCCAGCTATATCCGTTAAAAGAATATGTGCAGGAAACCTACGGGATTGTTTATGAAAAGGAATATCCCCTTTATATAGAAAAAGAATCTGTACTGTATGATTGGATCGGCGCGGATGGATATATAGAAGGAACGCCGGTTTTAAAATACAGTGATTTTAAAGAATTGTGGGAGACCCTGGGATATGCTCCTGTTTCTCTAAAAGAGGGAAGCTATCTTCTTGTAGGAACTTTAAAGACAGCGGAAGAATATGAAAAAAACGGGCTGCCTGTTCTTGAAATAGGAGGAGAAAAATTGTCCGCACAGACTGTCCTGACCGATTCCTTTAATATCAGCAGCGGTTTTCACGGAACCGGTTATGTGACGGTAGTGGAAGACGCCCTTGCCCAGACACTTCCGGTTTACCATACCTGCCTTGCCATGGAGACAAGGGAACCTGTAAAGAACAGCGATACAGAGCATTTAACAGAATTGGCATATGGTGCCTATGAGGGCGGGACAGATTCTTTCGGCACAAATACAGCAGTGGAGGCGGCAAAGACTTCTTCTGTAGTCATCTTTGCCTTTGCTCTTTTTTATATCGGTTTGATTTTTGCCTGTACGGCGGCCGCTATACTTGCAGTACAGCAGCTTGGAGATGCTTCCAGGTATAAGTATCGGTATGATATCCTTTCTAAGCTGGGAATGGATGAGGGAAGGAGAGGCGTGCTGATCTTTAAGCAGATTGGGGTTTATTTTTTGATTCCGGTGTGTATTCCAATTCCCCTTAGTATTTTTATTTCCCTGCAGGTAAACCGGCTGATCTTAGACGCGCTGGTAACAGGACGGATCTTTATGATGGCCTGCGGGATCAGCATTGGTTTGTTCCTGTTTATTTATCTGTTATATTTTGCGGCAACTTACCTGGGGTATAAAAATAAGATCTTAGAGGAGGGCTAAAGAAAAAAAATGAAATATAAATCCCTTTCCCAAAGGAATCTTGGGGAAGGATCCATTGTGAAAGAAAACGTATTTTTTATTTAAGATTATTAAAGTTTGACAGGAATCATAAAAACATCCCTATAAAAATCTGGTCAGGTTGTACCTCCGGTATTTTATAGGGATGTTTTTTAGGAAGGGGAAAGAAAACGCTTTTCCCCTTACAAACCGTATTAATTTTTTAACTGATAGGCAACCAGGGCAATGTTCCAAAGGCCCTGTTTATTTAATTCCCGTTCAAACTGCTGGATCTTTTCCCGGCAGGCATCAGAAAGTTCTGCGATCTGGGCATGTTTAAAAGGTTCTTTTGCTAAAGTTTCCTGTTTATTTTCCATGACTATGCCTCCTGCCTTTCCCCATCCACAAGACCGTAGAAAGTGAGAAGATATAAGCCGCAGATTCCTACAAGTCCGTATATGACTCTGGAGATCCAGCTCATGCTGCCAAAGAGCAGGGAAACAAGATTTAAGTTAAAGAAACCTACAAGCCCCCAGTTAACTGCGCCGATAACCACAATGGTAAGTGCAAAATACTGTAAAAATTTATTTCCCATAAGTCACCATCCTTTCATAAAGGATAGTATACCGGGTAAACAAAAAAATATGCATACTGCCGGCAGATAAAATCCGGATTACTGAAGCTTAATGATTTGTGCTGTGGTGGTGCCGCCGCTGAAGCTGAAGGCTTCTCCTGCCTGGAGAGTTACATCGCTTTGGTCTGTGAGGGAGAATGCCTGGCATACATTAACTGTCTGTCCGGGCTGGATTTCTGACATATAATTGTCAATAGCCGGATCGTTTGCCTCAGGAATTGCCGCACTGCACATTTCCCCGTTTTGGTAAGCCTGAAGGCTGACATCTACCATTGCGCTTGATGGGGAAGTGCCGTTGTTTGTATAATCATAATAAACCATCAGGCAGGGATCTCCGCCGAAATCATTGCCTACTGTATGGCTGGTGTACCGTATAGAGAAGGTATCGGTATCCATGTCGATCCGGTCGCTTTCCGTTGCTTCAGGCGCCGTCTGCGAGGCGGATTCGTTGCCGGATTCCATATCGGAAAGTGATTGATTGATCTCATCCTCTACGGTCTTGAAGTTTGCGGACATAATGGTGACAGTTTCTTCATCCAATGAGACGATCTTCCAGCCGTTTTCCGTTTTTACCAGAGGGTAGGTGATCTCTGTTTCAGAAAAACTGTCTTCTACAGACTGGGCCTTTTCGTGAAGAAGAGAAGAAAGGGTTTCTCTGGTTTCCTGCTCTGTGAGGCTTTCTCCGGAAAAGGCAGTGGAAACAATCTGGCGAAGAAATTCTGTGATAGTCTCTTTGTAAATATTAGAGCCGTCAATATAACGGATGTGTGCCGTGACACTGGCTGTACCGTTATGGATGCGAAAATGGTTCGCTGTTATGTCGAAGGTCATTTTGCTGTTAATGTCATGGAAGAAGTCCGAATAGGTTTCATCCCGGATATCGGCTTCATCCAGAAGACTTAAGTCTGTATTCTGCAAAAGTGCGCTCATGCTGTCAAAATCCATTTCCTGTACGCTTTCTAAAAACTGCTCTACAGTCTGGGTGGGTTTTTGTCTCTGGTAAAAATAGTAAAGGGCAGCTCCGATAAAAGCCACCACAAGGATGACAAGAAAGAGAATAAGCCCGGTATGGCGCTTCTTCCTCTTAGGGACGGCACTTCCTGGCACATCTTCTTTAAATGTCTGATTTTGTATATCCATAATTCCTCCTTTTTCATCTGATGATAAATGGAAACGGGATTATTATAGCAGAATTCCCGGTTATTGGCAATCCGGGGGAGAAAGCTGCCCCGAAGAGGGAAGGAAACTTCTAGGTATAGGTTTTGTTTATCAGAAAAAAATATGCGGGACAAAAGCCTTTTTCTATGTTACGATAGAAGAAAGATTCAGACAAAGGATGTGGATGTATGGCAAAAAAATACGAGGAATTTTTTAGTTCTGAGGCAGACGGTCTTAAGATTTCTGTATTGACATTGGTACCGGAAGGAGAAGCCTGCCGGGGAATCGTACAGCTTGTCCATGGAATGAGCGAGCATAAGGAACGATATCTGCCGTTTATGGAATATCTCACAGAAAAAGGATTTGTAACAGTAATCCATGATCACCGGGGTCATGGAAAAAGTGTGCGAAATAAAGAGGATTTAGGATATATGTACGGCTGCGGAGCCCAGGGAATGCTTTTGGATATACATATGGTAAATCAAAGGACCCGCAGGCGTTTTCCAAAGCTTCCTCTTATCCTGTTTGGCCACAGTATGGGATCTCTTGCAGTACGCGCCTATGCGGCCGAGCATGACGACTGTATAGACATGCTGATCGTATGCGGATCGCCAAGTAAGAATCCGGCACGTGCCCTTGGAGTGGGAATTGCCAGGATGGAAAAGCTGCTCTTTGGGGCAAGGCATGAGAGCCGGCTTTTAGAGGTTCTTTCTTTTGGCAGTTATGCGGCGCGTTTTGCAAAGGAACGTGACAAAAATGCATGGATCTGTTCGGATAAAAAAGTCTATAAAGCATATGGAGAGTCTGAGCTTTGTGGATTTACTTTTACAGATGACGCATATCTGGCGCTGTTTGCCCTTATGAAAAAAGCTTATGATATAAAGCACTGGCATTGTACCAGAAAGAAAATGCCGGTCCTGTTTATAGCAGGGGCAGAGGACCCCTGTATCGGGAATGTGCGCAGGTTTGCTAAGGCTGTCCAGGCAATGCGAAGCGCCGGCTATGTGGATGTGAAAGGAAAGCTTTATCAGGGGATGCGCCACGAGATCCTTAATGAGACAAACAGAAAGCAGGTTTACCGGGATGTGGCTGTCTATATAGGAAAGAAAGGATTTTAGCAGTATTTTAAGAAATGCGGCTTCCGGTGAATAAAAGCCGGGGCAGCAGGAAATACTGACAGCAGGCTGGCAGCACCGCGGGCGGATAGAACCCTGCCGGGGTGCCTGGCAGAAAGGAGCTGTTTGTATATGAAGAGAAACGGAGTGATCCTTATGCTGATCCTTTTATGCGTGGCATTCCTTGTAAGCTGCGCGAAAAGGGAAAATACAGAGACGGCAGATAAAGGAGAACTGGTGAGAGCGGAGACTATGGGGAATTTTCCCTGGAGTCTCTGTTTTTGCATTGGCCTTACTGTCTGCGAATGGGAATTGCTTCTTGCCGGGAAAAATGGTAATATAGTCAAACAGGGAATTTTTGCAAAGATGCCCGTGCAAGAGAAAAAATAAGATTACATAGACGGCTGTTTGAAAGCTGTCAGGAGGCATCGGCGCAGATGGCTGCTTCTTTATAGAAAGAGGCGGCTTATAAGTATGAAAAGAGAGGAGAACCATATGGAGGAACAGAAGAAGGATATGGAAGAAACCAGAGAAAATCAGTCAGTAGAAAAAGGACAAAGCAGGCCAAACAGGAGTTATGTCCTTCATATCCTGGCGGGACTCTATCTTTTGTATACCGGATATCAGTTATGTAAAGGGGTGCTGACCGGAGAAGAAGGAGCAAGCTGGGGATTTATGGTGGCAGGTATTTTGTTTTTGGTGATTGCAGTCATCCTTTTGTTTAACGGAGGGAAAGGCATTTATGCCAAAAATAAAGCCCAGAAAGAGGAGACGGAAATAGAAAAGAAAGAGCTTGTTTCCCAGGGAACTGCCTCTGCAGAAGAAAAAGCACCCAGAATGAGTATAGCTCAGCGGGCAAACCTGGCAAAAAAACTTCAGGAAGAAGAAAATGAGCCGGACATAGAAGATAAAGAGCCAAAAGAGGAAAATACGCAGGCATAAAAGAAAGGCACTGTACGAGAGATTATCTCGAACGGTGCCTTTTCTTTTTCCTGCGTTTATCCGGATTGTGTAATGTGGACCAGCAGAAAAGCTGTACCAGAAGGATGCCGGCAAAAGCCCCCAGGCTGTCAAAGCCCACGTCCTTAATGGAGGGACCTCTTCCTGCTACAAAAGACTGGTGATATTCATCCAGCCCTGCAAAACCCACACAGACGATACCCGCCAGGAGCATCAGCCAAAAGCCGCGTACCCTGTACACATAAAGGGGAAAGGAGACGGTAATGGCAAGCAGAAAATAGATGCTCATATGAGCTGCTTTTCTTACATAATAGTGGATGCCGTTTGCATCAGCAGCCAGCTCCTCATAGCTTTTTCCCTGATCCAGTACTTCATTTGTGGTCTCTACGATCTGGTAACTGATCTTATAACTTAAATCCCCGGACACCTCCCCGGTCTGGGCGGAAAATGAATAGATCAAATACATGACTATGATGGCAGGGAGAAAAGAAAATGGTTTTAATATAGTGATTAGTAGTTTCATGGTTTTAATATAGCATGGGAAAAGGAAAATGTAAATGGGAAAGAAGCGGGGAGCAGAAAAAGAGGATTAAGAAAGATAGGGGATATATTGTACTAAAATTGTGAAAAAATTGTGAAGCATGATTGCATATGGAAAAAGATTGTGATAAAATTGAAAAATGTATAGAATATATTTATCTGAAGTGGAGATAATTATGAAAGGATACAGAGTTTCAGAGAAAAATAAAGAGGCGTTTTGTAAAGAAGCTGCCCGGACAAACAGGATGCTTGGGGCTGCGGCAGCTTTGTTTTGTATTGCTGTAGAATGTTTTAATGTTTTTCGAGTCCTCTTTTTTTCGAACAGTGGTCTTGAAACACTAAATAACAGGATTTACTTTTCATTTTATTTGATTCTATTAATCTTTTCTGCAGCATTTTTCTTAATAGACTGGAAATGCCGGTGCAGTCTTTTGCTGAAAAACAGAATCTGTTTAGGATATATTAGTTTCCTTCTTTTATGGTGTACCCTATTAAATTTTTACGACATATACAAAAGCGGAGAAGCTCATATGAGCATGGTTACGACCATGATGATATCGTTTTCTGCTTTGGTGGTTATGGAACCGGCATATGGCCTGTCAAATATCTGGTTGAATTATGTCATTTTTATGATTGCGGCTTCCGGATATATGACCTTTGGCGAGGAATTTAATTTTACCCTTACTGCTTTGATGGGAAGCGTGATCTTTTTTGTCCGTTTTCACCATTTCTGCATTGAACTGGATCAGAACCAGCAAATACAGGAAATCGGGCAGCAGCTTGATGAGCGAAGGCTTTGGCTGTCAAGGGAGCAGTACGAACTGATCAGCCAGAATGCCGGCTTTATTACCTTTGAATGGGATTTTAAGAATGACAGTATTGTTTTTTCAAAAAACTGGAATGAAATATTTGGAAGAGAATGTGTGATTCCAGATTTCAGAAGATACATAGAGAGTGAGAATGGGATCCAGGAAGACCAGAAGCAGAGAATCACCCAGTGTATAGAGGAGCTCAGGGAAAAGATAAATTACCAGAATTTTGAGCTTTTGCTTCCGGTAAAAGATAATACGTCGCGCTGGTTTAAAGTCCAGGTGGTCCTTCAAAGCGGCCAGGATGAGGACAAGATGCGGGCGGTAGGTTTTATGAACGATATCACAGAAGAAATGGAAAAAGTCTTTTTTCTGGAAAAAAATGCAGCGCTGGATTCTTTTACCGGCCTCTTGAATAAAACGGCTATAGACAGTTATGGAAGAAATTGGATGCATAATATTTCCCGTAAGGAAACAAAACTGGCCATGCTGATCTTTGATATGGATGATTTTAAGAGTGTCAACGATACCTATGGTCATCCATGCGGAGACTATGTACTGAAAAAAGTAGCAGCTCTTCTTATGGAATATGCCCCAAAGAATGCGAAAGTGGGAAGGCTTGGCGGCGATGAATTTATCGCACTATTAGAAACTGATGGAGATAAGCAGCCTATTTATAAGTATGCCGGAAATGTCATCGAGGAAGTGCGGAGGATCCGCTGGGAGAATCAAGACGTACAGGCTCGGTGTACTGCTGGTTTTGCCGTTGCTGAAGATCGGGAATGGACTTACGAAAAACTGTACCGCTGCGCAGATGAGGCATTGTATAGAGCAAAGGGTAACGGAAAGAACCGGGTAGGAGAGTATGAGACATAAAAAATTTGAGACGGCGTTTTTGGCTTTCTTGTATAAAAAAGTTGACAGGAAATGTTCTTTATAGTAAAATATTAACAAATTTCAGCTCTATATTATAAAATAAGATAGATTTATAAAATATTTATACACAAAAGAGAAATAGTTTATAAGGTTTTGCAGAAATCTGCAGGAAAATATGGTGGCAAACCTATAGAAATATAGGGACGCAAAGTTAGAAGCCTTAAGTGAAACCTAAAAAGGTCAGAACAAGGTAGTTCGGCTGCAATCAACTCTGGGGAACAGAGAAATTGCAGCTTTTCTATTTTTCAAAATATTACAAGGCAAGGTGCATAAAATATTTTATTGAGAGGATAAAAAGATGAATCTGTTTTCGAAACGGTTTAAGAAGCGGAGAAAAAGTGATATAGAATATCTGGAGTTTTTGTTGGCTAAATTGGAAAGGACGAAAGCTGAAAAGGCTGTCCTTGAAACAGGCGAAAATGACCGGTTCACAGAACTGCAGAAGCAAATAGAAAGAGAAAAAGAGAAAAACGAGGAGTTAAGAAGAAAAATTGCTGATCTGCAGGAAAACGACAGCGGAGAGTGCGGATTAAAGGAAGAATACGACCGCATGTGTTCAAAAATAATTTCTTTGCAGAAACAGATAAAGTCAGAAGAAGAAAAGCAAATAGAGAAGACAAAAGAGCTGGAAATACTCCGGGAACAATTAAAAGAGTATGAGAATGGCTATCACGATGTAATAAAATATGTTTCTAAAGCCAAGCAGGAGGCCGACCTTTTACTTACAGATGCGAAAAAAGAAGCAGAACAGATTAGAGAAATGGCACAAAAGCAGGCCGAACAGCTTCTGGAAGAGGCAAAAGAAGCAGCTCTTAAAAATGCTGAAAAAATAGAGAATGAAGCAAAATCATATAAAATTAAAATAGAAAGAGAAATGCAGGAAAAAGAAAAAAAAAGCGATGAACAGATGGCTGCTGCAAAGTATTGTTTAAAAGAATATGTGAATACTTTTAACAGCCTGCAGGAACAGTTGGGGGACATTTATAATGAAATCGGACATTTGCTGGATAAAATGCCGAATCAGATAGGTGATGTGTTAAAGACGTGTCAGATGGAGGAGATCTCTTCAAAAGAATAAGAATATATGGGAGGGTAAGCGGTGGGTGATTGGAAGAAAGGTTTTTGAGGGAAATTAGGATTGCTGCTTAGAATTTAAAATTTAAAATAGCGTAATTTAGGTCGATTGAAAGAGTAAATTCCACTTTGAAAGATTAAATTCCATTTAGTAATACTAAATTCGACCTCTGGGAAAAAGATCGATCTTTTTGATTCCGTTTTATTTCATTTTTTAGTCGTTTCGTGTATATTAGAGATGGAAATCTTTGATTTCTGCCGGATTTTGGGCATAAACGTTCCAGGGTGGAAAACAGGTCAATTTTTCAGAAACGGTTAATTCCACCCCTGACAGGCTGTATGGAGCTGCCCTGAGATAAATGTCCGGCTGCGAAAAATTTTATTTTAAGAGTTCTGGACTCAGGATAATCTCATCGGAAGGGATTTTCCTGAGTCCGAACTTTTCCAGTGCTTCCGGCCCATATTGAAAGGCAAACGTATCATAAGGGCTTTTATTACCCAACGCTTTCCGGAGATAGGAATCAATATGTGACATCATTAGCGAGATCTGATCCTGTGAATAAAGTGCCAGATCTACGCCTTTGGGGATGATACGCCGTATAAATTCATGATTATTCTCCGCAGCCCCTTTCTGATAGGGGGCAGAAGGATCGCAGTAGAACAAATGTGTCCTGCGGTTCCCCTGGCTGTCAAATTCAATCCGGGAAGGGTTGGAAAATTCACTGCCGTTATCAGCAAGGATAACAGGGAAGAGATCCAGAAAGGTATCCGGTCTCAATTCCAGGTAAAGCCGGTCAAAGATATCAATGACAGACTGGGAGTCATTGGAATCCCGGAGGAATGCCAGCATCAAAGAGGAGTTGACGAAGTGGATGGTAAGGAGGACTTTTCCCCCTTTGATGCCTTCAACGGAATCAACCTGTACAACAGGGGTATCCGGATGGTGCTCCAAATAGCTGCAATAATCTTTCCAGGTACGTCCGATGCGGCAGGACTTATCGACTTTGAGGCCGACAGATTTTGATTTCCGAGGCCGCAGGCGTACTTTGCGCGGCAGATCTATGTTGCGTGCAGAGAGAAGGTTGTTGTCAATATAGGAATAAAGAGTTTTTTCGCTGCACATGATGGCATCGGCATGGTTCTGACAGATATGATGTACAGACTGTCCCTTCCGCAGGAGAGGAGTGACCACAGAATCCAGATGCTCCAGTTCGGTCTCAGAGACAGCAAAACCGGAACGGGACTCAGAGAGGGTGAGTTCATATTCTTTCTGTGCGTCCATTGCACGGTAAAACCTTTTTTCCAAAGTACAGTTCTTTTTCATTTCGCATCCGTTGCAGACGTAAGGCGGTTTAGAGAGTTTCCGGCAGGTTTCCTTTTTGTAGGAGATACAGGAAGAAAGGCATCTGCCGCAAAACTTGCAGGGACGTCCGGAACGGTTAACGCAGGGTTGGCACACCTGAAAGATGCTGCAGTCAAAGCGGCTGGTACAGTCATTAAATGGTTTGCCAAAAGCGCCGGATTTTTTAAAGACGAGATGGTTACGGACCTCCTTGGATATGGTGGTACAATCTTTGCCGAGTTCTCTGGCAATTGCCTTAAAGGACAAAGAAGAATCCAGAGAATGTTCGATAACATAGCGGCTTTTTAAATCTAAATGTTTCTGTTTTGCTGTCATAAGAATACCTCCTTAACTGAAAGGCAGCTGGACAGGGCAACAGATAGATCATATAGGATATTTTGGAATTATTAAATTCCACATCTTGATTTGGAAACAGTAAATTCCATACTCGAGGAAAAAAGGGTGGAATTTAGTTTTGCAATTGACGATAGCGTAATTTACGCGACCGTTTTATACAACGAAGTTGACAATAAAAGGCGAATATAGTAAAATATCAGATATGAATAATCTTTTAGAATAGTAGGCAAACCTATAGAAATATAGGGACGCAAAGTTAGAAGCCTGAAGTGGATACTGTGGACAGTATGAAGCAAGGTAGTTCGACTGCAATTTACTCTTAAATTAGGAGAAATTGTAGTTTTTTTTTATGAATTTTTATTTTTAAGGATGGGGAAAGATGAAAAGGTTTCGCCGATTCGTTTTGATAATTGCTTTCGTTATAATATGTGTATTTTTAGGCAAAAGTCTGCTATCAACTGAATTGGAAGTGACTTTTACTCATATATATTCGCCTAAAGTAAAAAATGGTGAAACTATAAGAGTAATAGCTTTAGCAGACTTACATAACAGACAGTTTGGACAGGATAATACAGAACTAGTTAATCAAATTTATAATTTAAAACCGGATATGATAGTGATAGCAGGAGATATGGTGAACAAAAATGAACCGGATACCTCAATTGTTTTATCATTATGTAATCAGCTGAAAGAAATCGCACCAGTATATTATGGATTTGGAAATCACGAAATGGTAATGATTTATCAAAATGATATACGTTTGGATGATGCTTTGGAAGAAATGGGAATTGCTATTTTTAAAAATACATCGGTAATGGCAGAAATTAAAGGCACGACGTTCCTCATTGGCAGTCTTCCTTCAAACGCAGAAGGATTTTATGACGACAGCCGTTTTGCAGAATACATGGAAAAATATTTAGAAGAGGATGATGGTTTTAAGTTGCTGATCACACATTTTTCAGATATGTATTATGATATATTGGCAGATGCAAAAATAGATTTGGGGATTTGTGGGCACTTTCATGGAGGGCAGATACAAGTTCCGGGATTAGGCGGTTTGTATTCTGTAGATTATGGATTTTTCCCGGAATACTGTAATGGTTTATACCAATTGGAAAACGGCAGTATTTATGTATCCAGAGGATTGGGGGACAGCCGGAAAATTCCGCGGATTAATAATAGGCCGGAGCTTGCGGTTTTGGATATTAATGGAAGACAATAATGATTCATAGTATTTTAGTGAAGAAAGGGCAGGTAATGAATTATGAAGAGATTTTTTGCTTCATTTTGGGGAGGAAATAAAAAAGAAACCAATGAATATACTGATTTTTTGATTAAGGAGTTAGAAAATTTAAAGAATGAATCGGAAAAAACACATAAGGAAAATGAAAGTAAAATTGAAAAGCTACAGAAAGAAATATCAAAAGATAAGGACGAAATAGAACGATTACAGAAACAATTAAAGGAATATAAAGATAAAAATGCAGATCTTCTTAAAAATGGTGAAGACATTGAATCGCTCAATCGTCGTTTGGACGAGTATGAGGACAGTTATGAAACCCTTTTTTCACTTATGAAGAATGCTAAAAAAGAGGCAGAACAGATAATCTTAAAGGCAAGGCAGGAAGCAGAACAGAATATAGTAAATGCTAATATGGAAGCGGAAGAAATCAAGAGAAAAGCAAAAGTAAAAGCGGAAGCATTCCAGAAAGAAGCAGAGGCACAATTGAATAAAAAGATAGAAGAACAGGGAAAAGAGTATATG
>CALIZJ010000264.1 GCA_938028845.1 uncultured Blautia sp. | reverse complement strand
CGAAAAGCGTCAGAAATGCTTGTTCATACCCAGAACAGCATCCTGGACATTTCCCAGGAATGTGGTTTTCATTCCTCAAGCTATTTCAGCAAACTTTTTCGCAGGGAGTTTGGATGTAATCCACGTGAATTTCGCGACATACATACACAGGATTAAGTTCAGCACACGTCTTTTACCTGTTTTTTCGTTCACAGCAAATAAATAGCCAGCCCGCAGATTTTCTGGGACTGGCTATTTATTCATTTTATTTTTCTTTATTTTCACATGTCTGCTGCAGCATCCGGAAAAATTTAAAAGTTTTCACTTGAGTTCATTCTTCCACAGCAGAAATAGTAATGGAGCCTGACATTTCTCCAACCAGCTCTTCTCCGGAAACAATCTGGCCTAATTCATACAGTGAACTATTTTCGCTGTACTCTCCGTAGAACATCACCACATCTCCCCATGGGGCATAATAAGCCAATGTTCCAGCGCCTTCATCTGCCAGGGGGGCATCTGTAGTATCCAATTCCTCCGGCGGATAAAAGATCTTCTCATTGTCACTGAAATCTTCCACCTCTAAAGTAAGCGGCAATTGTTCATAAAGAGAGTCCGCCGCCATACTGTCATTCAGCTCGTAAATTACTGTATTCTCTCCAAACTGTACGGAAATCTGTCTTCCTTCCACTTCATCTGCCTCCTGTGTTCCTGTAGATTTTTCCGGTGCGGAATATCCCAATTCTGTGACCCAATCCTGAATCACTTCCTTTGAGGAAGCCGCATCCTCTTCGTAACAGTCAAAAATATTATCCGAAATCTCTGCATCAGGCACTGCTTCTGTTATGATTTCCACACTATTTGCCAAGCCTCCGGTACCATGAGAACAAAACAGATACACCTGCTTGCCTGAGAGGTCATTTTGCTCTAAAAAGGAAAGAAGTGCCATAGGAACGCCGTACCACCAGTTAGGATACCCAAGGAATACGGTGTCGTACTGTTCCAGGTTCTCTACAGTTTTGGTAAGTTCTGGCCGGGCGTCCTCTCCCCGTTCCTCATTGGCACGGGCGAGACATTCATCCCAGTCACTGGGGTAAGGTTCCGTCACCTGAATAGAAAACAGGTCCCCTCCGGTCTCCTCCTGAACCCAGCCTGCCAATTGCTGTACGTTTCCCGGTGCGATCACACTGGGAGAAGCTACCGCGTCCACATCTTCCTCCAGAACTGCATTTTCAGCCCAGGAAAAATAAGCTACAAGGATATTTGTTTTTTCTTCCTCCTGAGCATGGACATAGGCTGCGGAAGAAAGGCTCAACGCCATAACAAGCAAAAAAGATACGATTTTTTTCATTTTACGCCTCCTGTCTTGAATATACATCATTTTGAATCCAGCTGCTATCCTAATTCTTCAGATAAATCATGATCAATCTTCTTTGTTCATTTTTATTATAATAGAGACGTTTGTCCTTGTCTAATGCTTGTCTTTTATCTTCTCTTATGTGTTTTTGGCATAGCAAAAAATACCCAGCGCAGCCAAACTACACTGAGTATTTCTTCCATTTCCTATTTATCCAGGAACCGACGTTCCTTAGCTGCCACGGCATCTACATCCCAATCAAGAGTTACATGGTCGCCTACACGGTTATCTATGATCTGGAAGCGCTTCAGACCGGTAATGTCCTCTTTTGCGATACTTTTTACTATCTCTAAAGCCTTCGGACCCTGAACGGCATACATATCTACTTCTTTGGCGATTTTTCTAAATTGTACATCCAGGTCTCCTTTGTACTCTTCCATTGCTCGAAGTGTTCGGGGACAGTAAAGCGTGGAAACCCAGTATTTTTCTTCTTCTACACGAAAGA
Source organism: uncultured Blautia sp. (assembly GCA_938028845.1). Taxonomy (GTDB): domain Bacteria; phylum Bacillota; class Clostridia; order Lachnospirales; family Lachnospiraceae; genus Blautia_A. Next base: position 14,027 of record CALIZJ010000264.1, on the reverse strand, counting down.
TCACACAGTCATCCTACGCAATCCCTTCTTCTGTCAGCATCATCGTATAGCGGCCTCTTGTGGGAGCCAGTGCCGAAATAGAAGATACTTCTTAAAATAAGCCTTTTTGTTTCAAGAGTTGGTGTGTTCATGATTTCTGTATTCCGCTCTCTTTTATTTTCCAGGTGTATCTGGAGGGAAAAGAATCCTCTCCCTTCTTTTTGTTTCTTCATCATAAATTCATAAATGCATGGTATACTACAACCGGTGATTGATTTATGAATAAAATTTTGATTGTAGAAGACGAACCAGATATTCAGGAAATGCTTTGCGCTTACCTTCGAAACGCAGGGTACGCCGCCTGTGCTGCTATGGACGGCGTAACTGCTTTAACTTTGTTTCAAGCTCAGTCTTTTGACCTTGTTCTGCTTGATATCATGCTCCCTAAGATCGATGGCTTCGGAGTATGTGAACTGATCCGTAAGAAATCTCAGATCCCCATCCTGATGGTGACTGCGCTGGACAGTGAAGAGCAGCAGCTTCGGGGGTTTGGCCTGGATATCGATGACTATATAACCAAGCCTTTCTCCATGCCTGTTCTTTTAGAAAAGATCCGTGTGATCCTGCGAAGAAGTTCCGGTCCTGCAGAAGACAGCCGTCTGCACTACCGGGATCTCACCATCGACCCGGACACAAGGGAAGCCCTTTTAAACGGCCGGCCTTTAGAGCTTACGGCTAAGGAATTCCAGCTGCTGTATACCTTTCTTTCAGCCCCCGGACGGGTGTTTACCCGTGAAATGCTTCTTTCTAAGCTTTGGGGATATGACTTTTACGGAGATGAACGCGTGGTGGACAGCCATATTAAAAATCTCCGCCATAAATTAAAGAATCATTATATTGAGACAGTAAGGGGGGTGGGCTATCGTGTTCCGAAAAAAGCTCCGTGAAAGTTTAACCGCACGCATTTTTTTCATTACCGCTCTCATACTTTTTGGCGCTGCGGCTATTACCTTTTGCCTTATTGCCTGGGCTACTCCCATCACTTATACAGCTGCGGTCAACAATGACCTGACTCAGCAGACAGATACTCTCGCAGAAAAATTGTCAAAAACCTCTTTAGATGACTGCGGGCCCCTTCTGGATGAATTTATCCGTTCCTCCGGGGCAGAAGTAATCCTGACAGACTCTGACGGCCAATTGGTCCATACAGGCTCAAAGCTTTCCGATCCATCTTTATACACAGACGAGACTGCTCCTGTTTCTTCAGACACCCAGGAAACTTCTTCTATCACCTGGTCAACAGGCTCTCTTAAAGACAACGATGCAGCAGTGACCGTCACCATGTCCGGGCAGGACACGATCGCTGCCACAGTGAAGTTCGCCTCTGAAGACGATGAGTATTTCTTATATGTCACTCCTCGTATACAGGCAGAGAACCTGGCAATACAGGCACTGACGGAAATGGCTCCGCTGCTGTTTCTGGTACTGCTGATTTTTTCTGTGCTTTGTGCTTTTATTTATTCCCTTTATATTACCCGGCCCATTGTCCGTCTCAGCGATATAGCAGAAAAAATGGCTGAACTGGATTTTAACTGGGAATGCAGGGAATCCCGCCAGGATGAACTGGGGAAATTAGGACAAAGCCTAAATCAGATGGCGGGACGGCTGTCTTATGCTTTAACGAAGCTGGAAGCCGCTAATCAAGCTCTTTTAGGAGAGGTGGAACGGGAACGAAGGCTGGATAAGGAACGCATGGCTTTTTTCTCTGCCGCGTCCCATGAACTAAAAACGCCGGTTACCATCCTGAAAGGGCAGCTGTCCGGCATGCTGGAAGGAATTGATGTGTACCGCAACCGGGATAAGTATCTTTTTCGTTCTCTTCAAGTCACAGGCCGGATGGAAAAACTGATCCAGGAAATGCTGTCTATCTCCAAAATGGAAAGCGGAAAAGAGGTTCTTAAGCAGGAATCTCTTGATCTTTCTTCTTTGCTTCATAGACAGCTTGCTCTTCACCAGGAGCTTCTCAAACTGCATGGACAGCATCTGGAAACACATTTTTCGTCAAATATCACGGTAACCGGGGACCCTTCTTTTCTTGGCAAAGCAGTGGGAAATCTGCTTTCTAATGCAATCCTTTATTCCCCTGAAGGTTCTCTGATCCGGGTATGGTGCGGCAAAGGATTACATGGCCCTGCTTTTTCCATTGAAAATACCGGAGTTCATATCCAGGAGGAGGCCCTTCCTCATCTTTTTGAAGCTTTTTACAGGGAAGAGGGCTCCAGAAACCGCAGAACCGGCGGAAGCGGTCTGGGGCTTTATCTGGTACGGATCATCCTCAAACGGCACCAGGCATCTTGTACCATAGAAAACACAAAAGACGGCGTACGGGCAACAGTCTGCTTTCCCGGCTGATTCTTCCTGTGTTTTATCTGCCTTTCAAAAGGGCTTTTGCCATTAACGGCATCCTGATAAAAATACAGCCTTTGGAGCATTTGTCTTTCATGTTCCAAAGGCTGCAGCCTTCTCAGGCTATATGAGTTTTCAGTTCTTTCACATCTCTTTTTAAAACTTCTACTTCTTCAGACAGATAATCCACTTTAACCTGATATGCCAGCTGGGCGTCTGTCACCTTATTATTCTCGTTCAGCTTCCGTATCAGAGTAATATAGTTTTCCGCCAGCAGAGTAATATTTTTATCTGTCACATTTTCTAAGTGAAGTTCAATCTGCGCGGTTTTCTCTTTCAGACTTGAAATGTCTGAGCGGATATCCTTAATATCCGATTTCATCAGATCCATGTCCGACTTCATCGTTTTCATATCCGACTTCATCAGATCCATGTCCGACTTCATCGTTTTCATATCCGACTTCATCAGATCCATGTCTGACTTCATCGTTTTCATATCCGACTTCATCAGATCCATGTCTGACTTCATCGTTTTCATATCCGACTTTATTGTTTCCATATCCGAACGCATATCTTCCTGGTTCTGAATAATCTTTTCAAGAAGCTCTCTTTCCGTCATCCATTTTCTCCTTTCTTGTGCTGACCTTAAATTTCATGCGTTTCTGATATATTTTCATATATTTTATCTTTTGTAATTTTCTTTTGTATATGTAAAATACGTATTGTACCTTTCTTCTTTTATCCTATGTATCTACAGGCAATACCCTGACCAGAAAATATCCGGATCTTATCTTTACCCTCCTATATTATTTATTACCTGTACGCAAAAAATAGTATAGCACACAAGAAATTCAATTTAAAGAATTGACAGCAAAAAAAGTCGGCCAAAATAAAAAGATGTCGCTCTTCATGAAAAACACAAAAAATATCCAAGTTCCCTTCATATTGCCTTGCTATCCTACACAGGATCTCAACAGAAAGGACAGTGATAGATAATGAAGATCAACATTAAAAATGTCAGTATGACCTATCCCAATGGGAAACAGGCGCTGAAAAGCCTGAATCTTAACCTGAATAGCCCAAGCCTGATCGGCTTACTTGGGCCAAATGGCGCCGGAAAATCCACCTTAATGAAGCTTTTGGTATCGGCGTTGCTCCCAACCGCCGGTACTATCCAGGTAAACGGAACCTCTCTGATCCGGTCCGATCGTTTATTAAAAAAACAGCTGGGGTATCTTCCCCAGGATTTCGGATTATTTGAGGAGCTTACTGTAATTCAGTTTTTGGACTACATGGCCGCCCTAAAAGGGATAAAAAAGCCGCGATCTGCTGTAAAAGACGTGATCTGCGCCGTTAATCTGGAAGAAAAATCCAAGGCCAGGATCCGCACCTTATCCGGAGGCCAGAAACAGCGCGTAGGAATTGCCCAGGCTCTTTTAGGAGATCCGCCTTTTCTTATTTTCGACGAACCTACCGTAGGACTGGATCCGGAGGAACGTATCCACTTTAGGAACCTGTTTTCCAAAACCGCCCAGAAACGTCTGGTGCTGTTGTCCACTCACATTATTGAAGACGTACAGTCTGTCTGCGATCAGCTGATCGTGATCAACCACGGCAAAATCCTGTTCACCGGCACGCCTTCGGAATTGATCCAAAAAGCCGCGGATCATGTCGGCATCTTTTTCGAACAGGAAGCAGTGCAGGAACAGGGACTTCACATTACCGCCAGAGTCAATACCGGCTATGGCGTCCGGTGCCGGGCTGTGGCTGATACGTTGCCTCCCTGCGCCCAGCCTGTAGAACCCTCTTTAGAAGACGCTTATCTTTATCTTATTTCCAGGGAGGTGGCCAAATGAAACGGATCCGGCTGTTTTTTCTTGAACTGAAAAGGCTGCTTCAAAGCCCGTTCACCTGGCTGGTCTTCCTGCTTACCCTGCTTTCTCCTTTAGCGGGACTTATCCTATATAAACCAGCCGCTGCCAGCACCATGCTTTCCACGTACCTTGCCAATCCGGCGATCGCTGCCGGTGTGATAAGCGGAATCCTCTTTGGATGCCTTACTGTATTTGAAATGGACCGCACGATCCGAAGCCGGACCTTTGTCCTCATTGACGCAGTGGTCTCTCCCCTGTGCATGGCTCTTATAAAAATACTGGCCCTTTTAGCAGCTGCTTTTTTATCCCTGGCTGCAGTCATGGCAGTCTGGCTGCCTATAAGTGCCAGACTGATCGGTTCTGTTTTCGGCAGCATGGACTATGTGCTATCCTACGTGATTTTTATGGGCCTTGCTCTGCCCTTATCCATCCTTGCCGCAGGAGCTGCCTGGCAGTTTACCAGACGAGCAGATCTTTCTCTGGTACTTTTCGCAGCTTTCGCCGGTCTCAGCCTTACGGTCTGGGCAGATGACTGGCAGCTGTGCTGGCTGAATCCCTGTGTCTGGGCATTGTCCGATGATTTTTCTAATTTCCGTATTTTCCGGTCTGCCGCCTATATGCGTCTTACCTGGCTGGCAGGTTTAGCGGGAATCTGGACGCTGTCCTGGCTGTGTATCCGACAGTTTGGAAAAGGCCTTCCCGGCTCCCTCTTCCATAGCTGCCGAAAGATATACCGTCCCGTAATCGCCCTTTTTCTCCTCCTTAGCTCCGTTACGGCCTATGCGGCACAGCCTATGGTGGATCAGAGCAATCCGGATGAAACGGTAATGTCTTTCCTTGAGCTTCCCTATTTGGAGGATGTAGTCTGCACCGGACGCTCTGCCCAGGTTTATCCAGACACAGATAACGGCACAGTCACTGGTCGTGCCTCTTACCAGTTTAAAAGTTCTTCCAAAGAAACCGGAACCGTATACTTTGGCGTTACTCCTGACTATACCATTTCTTCTGTAAAGGCCAACGGCGAAGATATTCCCTTTCAGCTCAGCGAATATCAGGAATATAACGAAGCTTTGCTTACGGTGGAGCTTCCTTCTCTGGAAGAGATCGAACTTACAATAGAATACGGAGGCTTTCCCAGGGAAAACCGCAATTCCTCCGTCATGCAGGGAGGCAGAGAGATCAGCAGTGAATACCTTTGTCTGGAAAATGCCGCTTTATCTCCCCGCCTGATGAATGTGTCCCCGGATGAAAACATGTATCCTGCGGCAATAGAGATCACCCTCCCGGATTCTATGACTGTGATCCCCTTCGGATCCAGCGAAGCGGAAATTGCGGCAGAAAACAAAGATGGCACCACGACCTGGCGCTATGAAGACAACGGGACCGGCGGCATCCTTTACGCCGGAGATTATATCCGGGAAGATATAGAGGCAGGCGGTATAAAGATAGAGCTTTATTACGGGCGCAAACATCAAGAGGTTATGGAGAAGGCCAATGCGTCAGAGGCGGTAAAACAGGTGGCGGAATATTGCACAGAGCATTACGGTTCTTTATCCTTTGGAAGCAATGGAAGCCTGAAGCTGATCCAAAGCCGGGTCTCCGGCGGAGGTTATGCCACAGACGGAGCCAGCCTTCTGGACGAGGCGGACTTCACTGCTTCCAATTTAAGCAACAGCAGCAAAGGCTCTATACCAGGAGAAGTGATGATCCACGAGCTTGTCCATCAATGGTGGGGGCTTGGCAATATGTTCGACACCTCTGATGAAACAAGCGCCTGGTCTGCGGAAGGGCTGACCGTTTATACCACCTATCGCATTGTCAAAGAACTTTATGGAGAGGATTATGCCCAAAAGCATTATGTGCAGCAATGGCAGCAGGCGGTTGATGATTATTATTTGAATTTTTATGTCCGCAATCCCAACTACCTTAATATGCTGCCCCAGGATAAGCAGCTTGAGATCACGAACGATCTTACTTATGTACGGCAATACTGTGAAATGCCGCTGAAAATCCAAAAAGCGGAAGAACTATGCGGCGGGGAGGAAGCAATGGATGAGGTCCTTCACAGCCTGTTCAACCGTGAACTGGATCCCGCTTATCCTTATCTTACCTATCAAGAATTTTTAGACGCCTGCGGGCTTTCTGAGGAGGATTTGAATCTTGCGTAAAATATATAAATACGAATGCAAACGGATATTATGGAACAAATTTTTTATAGGACTGACACTGATCCTGCTGTTTTACGGCTGGCAGGTGCTTAGCAGTGTGACTGTTTTAGGCGTCTCTCATACAGCGCCCTTTTCCCCCTGGAGTTTCGGAGATTATTTAAGCCGGTTGCTTCCTCTTTTGTGGGTCGGTTCTCTTCTTTTTCTCACATTTTTTACTTCAGGCAAAGCCAGACGGGTCATGGTCCTGACAAATGCCACCCCCGTATCTCCCCGGCAGTATGCCCTGACCCGATGTGCTGCTGCCCTTACAGGTACCGGACTTTTGGTCCTTTTCATCCTGGTGGAAGCCGGAATTTTTTACGGTGTGTATTTTAGATGGTATAAATGGGGAAGCCTGTTGTTTCCAGCCTTTATGACCCTGCTTCCCCCATTGCTCTTTGCCCTGGGGAGCGGCTGGCTGCTTGGGCAAAACAAGGGCTGGCTCCTCTATATCTGGATGCTGCTCCCCTTTGCCTGCATGGCTCTTCCTCTGCCGAAAGCTCTGAGTCTATGGAATGGAAGTTTCTTTACAGAATATCCTTTGGCCTTAGGCGGTCTGGATCCGGCTTTTTCCATGCCTGTGTCCAATATTGCAGTGCAGTGTATTTTATTGTTGATCGGCGCGTTTTTGCTGTTTAACTGCAGCAGGAAAAGAAAAATATTTTAATAAGGAAAACCCCGGAGGCAGCCGCTCCGGGGTTTTCTATTCCTATTTTTTGACAACGGGAAGGCTTAACCCTCTTCCTGTAAACTCTTCGGTATACTTTTAATTTCATTCTATAAACATGGCGTCCCCTATACTCACGGGTCTACACCTAAAATAAACCAGAAGATTTACAGGATTTGCCGAGTAGTCTATTTTTCTGTTCTTATACTCTTCCTTTACCGTTTTTTCTTGATTCTTCGGTAATTTCCCTTTGTTCTTTAAATCCCTGCATTTCTGCATCTATTTCCTCTAAGCATCTTTTTACAAAGAGACATGTATCGCACATACAATATTTTTCTCTTTCTTCATCAGACAAAGGGCAGCTTTTTACTTCAACCATATCAGCAAGCCCCCTTTATTTCTTTTACAGCAAGCTTCACCTGGTCGTGGAGCAGGCACAGGGCCGCATCGAACCTTTCCCGGTCCTCGCTGTCGAAGTCAGCAAAGTCCGTTCCAAGGTAACATTGTTCAAACATATCAAGTGCTGCTTCCGCTTTCTGGATCTCTTTCAGCCCGGTACGTGGACATAAAGAAACCTTTGCCGTGCTCTGATCTGCCAGTGCCGGATACCGGCTCTTGATCTGGTTCAGTCCGTTCACCGTGTTCATGCTATTCCTGTTTCCGTCTTTCTCCAGCAATGCAACGAAGATCCGCAGTCCTTTCTCTGTCATTTCATATGTGCGGAACATGCGCCCCTGGTTGTTCCGGAAGAACACGCGGAAAAACTCGGGCTGATACTCCGGGTGCTGCTGGAGCAATGCGTCTATACGGTAACATACTTTGCATTGCTTCCGTTTCAGGATTGCTGCCAGTTCACGGGCGCTGATGATGCCCTGTGGCTCTGCGATACCCATACTGTATGTTCCATTCTTCCGGATTGCCGGAAGAACCTCCGATGTCACCCACCGCTTGAAGCGTTTTGCGGATTCCAGCTTGCTGCCGAAGATTAGGGCGTACAGACCAGATTCGTTGATAATGACAATATTCTGCTTACCAGAGGGGGTGTCCATTTCGTTCACCCCTCTATCGTCACCTTCAACATGATCCCGTATAGCCTTTTGCGGGTTTGAGTACCCTAATGCTCCTGCTATATCTTTTCCTACAAACCATGGCTCATCTTTAATCAGTAAGGTCCTGACCGTTCCAAATTCTTCGTTCTTAAAAATCTCAATATTTGTAGACATAAAAATACTCCTTTCAAAAATCCTTGAAAGAAGTCTCACCATCTGATATGATAGATTTATCAGATGGGAAACCTCTGGTGCTTAATGAGAGATTCTAAACTTTGGTCGGTGGAGAGTCTCTCATTTTTCTAGTTCATCTTTGACAAGCTGAACTCCTCTCATCAAAACGTCCGTCTTTGAAATTTTCAATCTTTCTGCACATTCAATCAGCATATTACTCTGTTCCTGTGTCATGCGTATTTCTAATCGAATATTTTTCGGGTTATCTGTCAGCTTTGTCCCTTTCTTAATGGGCACTAAAAACACCTCCTTTATCTTTGCCCGTACAATCATTATATTCTTTGTACGGGCAATCGTCAACATCTTTCTTCAAACTTACCAAAAAACAATTTTTCTGTATAAAGTTGCCAAAAATATAATTCTCTTATTTATCCTCAGCATGTATAATATACTGCAAAAGGGGATATTATTATGGGAATAATCGATTTTTTTAAGAAACTGGTCGGCGGTTCTAAGGAAGAGCCGATAGACGATTCACAACTTGCCTCCTTAAATCTGGATGATCTTAGCTTTCTTGTTCCGAAAGATACGCAATCGGAGACCTCAGAACGATCACGTCCAAAGTCGATCACATTCCGCGTCGGGAATTCCAACGGTTATTTCTTCTACGCACTATCTGAGAAAATCCGATCCGGCAATGATGTTTATGCTAAGATTGAAGCTTGCGAAGAGTCCTACAATCTGCTCCATCAGTTTGTAAAGGATTCTCTTAAAGATTGCAAGGAACTGCCTCCTACTATCTATTGCAGGGATAGAGGGCCGACTCTGTACGCCATGACCGGACAGTGGGATAAAGCTGTCGAAGCCGTACAGATTTGTATAGCAGCACGCGCTTACCAGCCACGGAAAAGTGGATCTGAAGCTCTTTCCAATATCATGCAGATGTGTGATATCGGCAAGCGGATCGTCTCTTATGTATCCGATCATCCAGGTTGCCTTCAAAAGGATATCTACAAAGTGTTGGAAATATCCCCCGAAGAAAAGAATTTGGCGAAATACTTTCTGAGGTACAATGTCGTTTTAAGGAAAGAGCCTTATAACAAAACGAACCGGTTATTCTTAAAGTAATCCCATCTTCATCATATCCTACCTACATCTGTTGTCAAGAAAAAAGCTGCCCTTTTGGACAGCCTTTTCTACTTTTATTTACTACTTGGATATATCTCGTGGTTCTTGTCAAGCCACAACGCATAGAATACTCCTCTATCTACGATTCCATACAGCCTCATCTCTCCGGTCAAACGCAGGGAAAAAAGTTGATCTACATCTAAACGCAACTCCTTTGCCCGTTTTTGAGCTTCCTTTATCATTTCCGAAATATATTCAAAATGATTATTTGTACCCCTCTTCTTCCCTCCGGACGCAGCTTGTATCTCCGCCCAAGTCAAGCCTTCGTAAGAAGCCAGTTTGGATATAATATCGTCGTAAAATGAATCACACTCTCTTATCGACCATTTTTCACATTCAAGATCGCACTTGTGGAAGGCCCACGCCGGTGTATTTTTCAAATAGGCATCTGGGTTTTCGATTGCGTTCGGGACTTTACTATTTCTTACCGTTGCTTTTTGCGTAACTTTTTTGTCTTTCTTCCCCACGAATTACAGCCCTCCATAATACTGCTGCATACTATCTTTGGAAATGACACGATCGCTTGGTTCCCCGGCAGGAATACCGGTCCTTGCCTCCCTCCACGGCCTTTCTTTATGGGTAAGCTCACTCAACCACTGTGGTTCTTTATCTCCGTAGTAGTCCAACACGCTGTCCATAGTCTCTATTTCGTCTTCTGTAAAATCATAATTGGGAATATCATTAAAAAGGGTTTTGTCGACAACAAATAATCCTTTGTGTTTCCGAAAAAGTTCAGGACATACAGGGCCGTTCGCCCACGCCTGAAACTCTTCATCAAAGAGTGGTTTTTCATCCCATGCAAGGGACCATGCTTGACAATAATAAACTAATTTCTCAAGCTTCATAGAGGTTGTTCTGCTGAGCTTTCCAAGCACATATTTTGCTACATCAAAAACAGTCGCCATGATCACACCTCCCCTTTTTCTGAACTTTCCTAACATTTGTTGACAATTAGAGTATATTCTATTTTTCCATCGTTATCAATATTCTGGTCTGTACTTACACAAAATATATGATTATCATCTTTTTATAGCCAACTGGTAATTGAGAGTGAAAAAAGAGCTGCCAACCAAGCAGCTCTTCGACATTTGATTTTACCTTTTTCTTACTTGTTTTTCCTGGCATCTCTGGCAATCTCCGAATGATGCCCCGAAACACCCTCTGCAATCTCTGTGGAGATTACAGGTATCGTCGTCATCTACCAGGTATCCGGTCCGATCGCAAAGGCCGTCATCATTATCCGCGCACGTCCTACATGTCTTTGAATAATGCCTTTCCCACATACACTCCCCACATATTTCTGTTCCTTCCGGTACTTCCTGTCCGCATACGGCGCATCTGTTTCTCATAACATCAATTACCGTCCTTCTTGACAATCTCCGTTACATATATCTGTCTTCCTTTTCCATCTGGCCAGATTCCAGATTGAATCAGGGTTATCTTCGTATCCTCCCATCCGACGTGTTATGCTATTCCATACTCGCTCCCGGAATTTTGCATCGCTCTCGAATAGGCGGCGGTGTAAACCATACCCGTCCGCAAGATTATCCAGATACTTTCCTCTGCAGATCTGATGTTTTTCATTTTCTCTTATTTCCTTCTTTTTCTCTATCGCCAATCCTGCTTTAAGTAACAAATTCATGGTTCTCCCTCGCTTTCTTTTAATACTTTCTCGGCTTCTTCAAAATCAATCGCCGCTTTTTTGACAATTTCAACCGCTGTTTTATATGCCACTTCCGCACCCATATAATCAAAATATTCTGTACTTGCAAATTCGCAATTATTTTTGCATGTTTCGGGTTGTTCTGGACGGTATGGCTCGTGAATTTTCCATGCCAAAACATTATTGATAGTTTTATGCCGCTTATTAATCCACTTATATCCATCATAGTATCCATGTATATATTCGATAGTGTCTGTCATACAGGCAATTTCAAAACGCCTGTAATACCCATTCGGAAAATCATTATCGTTACTCGTATCAACAAAATACTCGTTCTTTTCCGGCAACCGATCCTCCACCGGGATCCAGCCGTCATTCATGTGCTTGCGGATGATGTCTTTTATATCATTCCACGCTAATTTAACATCAATTACACATTTATCTAGCGTTCCATCGGAATTAAGCTCAATCACTTTATTATCTTCAAATATTTCTTTTATATCTTCCAGAATCTTATCTAATTCCTGCATGTCAGTCCTCCTTTATGGGGCAGTACGGCTCAGGTAGTGGTATCCATGCAATGCATCTCGCATTTACCCCAGACACATCTCCGCCCCAGTATCCATCGATCTGATATCCTATTCCATACGTCTGATACATCCTGTTGCGCTTCCCATACCTGAAATACTCGTACCACACAAGGACAGTCTCCCCTTCCGCAGGCAAGCGTTCTTCTACGGAAATCCATCGCAATCTATCCTCCAGTTCCCTTATATCGTTCCGGAGCTGTCCGCATTCCCGGGATTTTTCCCGGAGCAAGAACTGCATATCCTTTATCTGCTGTGGATCTAATCCTGTATTTTCGTATCGTAGGAGTTTTTTTCTAAGCTCTCCAATGTTCATTCCTGGCTTCGCCTGTTCGTGTAGTTCCTCTACTGCCAACCTTCTCATTTTTTCACCTCGTTTCTGCCTTCTGGCTGTGGAATTTCTCTTCAATGCTCTGCATGATCGCTGTTAGCCTTGCTTCTCCAATCCCTTTCGTGCTAGCTATTGCCTCTTTTACATCTTCTATGTCCACGCCAGGGACAGATTCTTCTCCGTCCCTGTACCCCTTCATATAAAGATTCTTGCAAAATGCTTCAAACTGTCTGCGATCCATCTGTTTCGCCCTGCGATAATCTTCTCTTCGAAGGATATTCTTGCTATCCTGCGCAATTTTCTTTGCGATATTCGCCATGCTTTATTCACCATCCTCTCTTAAAAGTTCGCATTTACTTCTTTCCCAATATGCAGCATTCCGGACTTATCCAAAGAACACTTCCGGTACATCTTAACTCTTCCGGCGAATAGCTTATTCAAATCTTTCGTCATTGGAATCTCCTGAAGGTATGTCTTCTTCTGATCGTAGATCAAAACCTTAGTTCCGCCGAGTAGTGCTTTCTGAAATTTTACAATCATAACTGGCTCCTTTCTCCACTCTTCCTTCATCATAACCTTTGTGAAATGGATTTATTATCCCATATGGCTTTCTGATTGCCCTCTGGTTGCGTTTTGTCTTACCGATTGGTAATTTGATTGCCTAAATAAAAATCAGCCGTATTTGAGCCGATTTACAATTCATAGACCAGCAAATCCTCATTCGCCGCCGGATCACATTTTTCTTTCCAATCCAGCTTCCGGATAACGCTCCATCTGGAGAAGTTGATGTTTGACAGGTCATATCTGTCATATATCCTCTTATCAATAGCCAATCTGCTGCTGAAATCCTTGTTCTGGAGGATTCCGCTGTTCGACAGGTTCTTCAGAGCCATAATATCCGCATCTGAACATTCTGCATGGAGTGTGAACGTAAATCCGTCCAGTTCCTTCAGAATCTCTTTGCTGATTCCCTTATTATTCCAGAGCGAAGTGTACAAATACATCTTTCCACAGTATCCCTTATCCCACATGCGGTTGATGAACTCCAGCGTCTTCCCTGGAATCAGCATTGGCTCCCCTCCGGTAATCACGATTTCCTGATACTCCATCAGTTCTTCATCTGTATGTACTTTCTGGTATTCCGGAAGATTCAAATTACAACATCCCGGACACTTCCTGTTGCACCGGAATGTAACAATTACTCTTGCTGTCTTTTTCATAGTCCCTCCATCAAATCTGCTCTATGACCGAATTTGCATCATCAAGATAGCCGTATGCCTCTTCCAACATTTCGATATAGCCCTGCATTTCTTCGCCTCTGTCACCATCCCTGAAATTATCCGGAAGGTTCTCGTAGCTTTCATTCTCTTCTTCCTTCACGGCTTCCAAAATTTCCATAGCTTCTGAATCATATCCTGCGGAAATTTGCTGAACTCAGAAACCCATTTCTCAGCAGCTTCTTTTACCGTAACTCCTTTTCTCAGCATATTGTTTCCTCCTCATAATCCTCATAGTCGATCTGCATTACCTCGCAAATATCTGCATAGTCGCATCCATTTTCGTACATATTCTTGATTGTGCGACCGTGGATGGTCCCATCCCACGCATCAATCTGTCTTTCGATCTCTGCGTTCAGACGGTAATTGCTTCTGTCTGCCATTATTTCTCCCCCTCCTTTCCGAGCCCAAGGATTGCTAATGCTTCGCGAAGTATTTCCAGCTTTCTTTCCGCCTCCTTCGCTTTCGCCATCCAGTCGTCCAAATCAGCCTCCGTCTCCGTCAATTTTCTTTTGAAGTCATTCATCTTGTCAGTTAAGGATTTCACGTCTTCCATTCGTCTGTTCTGCTCTGCAACCAAAGTCTCGACTCGAATTCGATCTAACTCGTCATACTCCTTTTCTCT
>CALIZJ010000263.1 GCA_938028845.1 uncultured Blautia sp. | reverse complement strand
ATCTTTTTTAACGGCGACCATTGGCTGTAAACTATTTTCCCATCCTGGTTACTGTATGCCTGAACTCCCAGATAGTATGTTCCCGGTTTTACATTTTGGATCGTAGCAGTCTCCTTGGTTCCATGGGCCGGACTGGACTGTCCGCATACCGCCTTTTCTGCTGCCGGGATGGCCACTCCGGCTGTAGAACTGTCATTCTTCTTAGTTCCACGGGAGAGCATCATATCATAACCGGATACCCCCTTAGGAAGCAAGGCTGTGAAAACAATATCTCTGCCGGATACATTCACAGAGGAAATGTTTGGACGGGCTGGCGTATCCACACTAATATGCACATAAGCTAAATTCGACCATTCGCTGTATGTCTTTTTGTTTCCATCAACAGAAAGAGCACGGGTAGCGATATAATAGGTTCCCCCGTTCAGGTTTCGGAATACCACCTTATTTCCTTTTTGGTATGTTGCGATCCTTCCATTCTTTCCACGGATAGGCTCACCTTTTTTATGATCTGTTCCTGCCACACAGTAATACATATCCCCGTAAAAATCACCCAGCTCTAACGTTACCATGTTTTTATTTACCGTAACATTTGTTATGATAGGCGCTGACAGCTCTGCCTGAAACGGAATCCCATGTGTATTGGCGTATTGTTCCGCATATGAGCCAGGCGTGCCCATAATGGTCAAATTCTCACAGCCCAGAAAGGCATCGTCAGTGATCTCACTCACAGAAGCAGGGATATGTATGCTATGCAAATTTACACAGTAAGCAAACGCTTTGGTCTGGATATACTCCGTCTCTGGACTTACGATCACTTCCTCCAGCTTATCACATCCGTAAAATGCCTTGCGGTAGATCAGTCTTGCCTCTTCGAAAGTGTAACTTAAATTTAATGAACTTCTGGAGTTATCATAATTTACAATCGCCATAAAGGTATCATCGCCCCCCAGCCATTCATATCCCACATATTGGATACCATTTTCCTTTGTTGAATAATAGTATTCTGGATCTATACATAGGAAGGTATCTTCTGGATTTTCCGGATTCCACCCATCGGTCCATACAATTACCTTTGAATCGATGTCAAAGGCATCCGATGCGATAAAATTATCATCGCGAAAAGTAGTTAGCTGAGATACATAAGCCAACTTATGACACTCCGTAAAAGCCTGGCTTTCGATACGGATACTTCCTCCATATGCAACACCCACTGAAGATAAAGAAGAACAGTTATAAAACGCCCCAGTGCGAATAATGAATCCCGGCTGTTCTACAGAAATACTCTTCATTACCTCAAAATTCACAAAAGCCCCTGCCGCAATTTCCATAACCGGCTTTCCTTCATAGGACGCCGGGATATGTACGCTCTCCACGTCCACACCTTTGACCACCTTGTAACTGTCAGTCTCTTCTACATATTCATAGACAAGCCCCTCTGTCCCTGTCTCCTCCTCTCCGCCTGCTGAAAACAGGCTGGCATTTCCTCCTTCTTCAGCAGAAAAAGATACTGGTGATTCACCATCACTAAAAAGCGCCTCTTCTGAAGGAGCCTCAAATTCTGCTATCTCTTCACCGCTCTCTTCCGTTTCTGTTTTCATACCGCTTTCTTTTTCAGTATCTTCTTCTGTTATTTCAGTATTCCCGTCCTCTTTTCCCTCTGTTTCTTCAACAAATTCCTCTATTCCAGTCATATCTGAAACATCTGCGATCTCCGGAGCCTCTGCCGCAAAAACAGGCAGCATATTTCCCGTACATAGCATACATGCTAAAACACATGCACAAATTTTTTTCCTCTTCATAAAACGTTACTCCTTTTCCTCTGTCATTTGGACAGAAACTAAAACTCACGACTAGATAATTTTTAACATTTGGGGGCATATAAGAACAAGCTGTAAGGCAGCACTCTTACAGCTATGACCTTCCAGAATTTTTGGGAAGATTTCCGAAAAGTATTTAGAATGAATACAGATTTTTATAATAGATACTATAAAAACGGGAAGCTGTATTCCTTCTTTCATTATACTGCATAATATAAAAATTACAAGGTAAATTTATTACTTATAAACTGACTATACTATACTTATATAAAGAAAATGTGGATGAACCATTTTTTATATATGTTCTGCAGCAAAGCGTATTTCTATCATACATAAACCTCTCAGTATATTGAGAACTTAAATCCTGTTTATTTTGAAATAAGATTGAAAGTTTGAAATTTTTGTGAATTTTATCATTCTACCCAAAAACATTATTGACAGCAGTGTTATACTATAGGTGTAACAAAGAAAACCTACTTGACAAACCTATTTGTTGCAAACTACTGTTACACAAATTGAAGGCTGTTAAGGAATCAGATTTTTGGAGGAAAAGTCAAATGAATACTTTAAAAGCTGAAAAAAGAAACATGGCCATCAAAGCAAAAAAATTAAGACGTGAAGGATACGTAACCGGAAATGTTTTCGGAAAAGAGATCCAAGGTTCCATTCCCATAAAGATGGACAAACAAGAGCTGGACCGTATACTGAAAACCTGTAATAAAGGAAGCCAGCTCATCTTAAATGTAGACGGACAGTCTATGAATGTGCTGATCAAAGAAATTGATTATAATGCGATGAAACGCCAGGTGGATGAGATTGATTTCCAGGCGCTGGTAAGCGGAGAAAAAGTCCATTCTGTAGCCGGAGTCATTCCTTTAAACCATGATAAAGTCGCAGAAGGCGTGCTCCAGCTTCTTCTGGAGGAGATTCAATACAGAGCCCTTCCTTCCGACCTTGTAGATAAAGTTGAAATCGATGTAGGCGATATGCATGTGGGCGATTCTATCCGCGTTGGCGATCTTGCCATTGCTAAGAATGAAAACATAGAACTTTTGACAGATCCGGATGCGATTGTAGTAACCGTTTCGGAAGTCCGCAATAAACTGGATACAGATGCCGAAGCAGCAGGGGAAACTGCCGAAAATCCGGCTGAATAACAGGCGCAGATAAGAAATTATCTGATACCTTCAGGCATCAGGAGGCCACAACAACTAATAAGCTTGCCCCGTGGCTCCTGATGCATCTGAAGTTTCCATTGGTCTGATAGGTTCTTTTTCTTATTCATCTTCTTTTTTATCCCAATTTTAGATCCTGTTCCACTTCCATCGTTCCTGAGCTTCAATCATTATGAAAACTATATAACCGCCTACGCTTCCTGATTTTCAAAAAAAGTCTTATTTGCCAGATAATACGGAGAATCTGGTTTATACTTTCCTGCAAGCTCGTTGTAGATCCGGGCTAGTTCTCTCTTTCCAAGGCGTTCATAACAAACACACAAAAGGATAGCTGGAAGAAACCCATAACATTCTTCCTGGATAAAAGCGCCGGAGCGCGTATCTTTTTTTGCTGTCAATGCCTGTTCCAGCCAATAGGCTGCCTGCTCATATTTCCCCCTGTCCATAAAATGCCTGCCCAGATCACAGCAAGTCTCTCCCCGGGGAACGTCATATTCCAAACCTCTTAACAAAGCCTTTAAGGCAGCTTCTTCCCCACCCATTTTGTATCTGCAAAATGCCAGTTGGCGTGTGCCGTCTATTTTATTTTCCACCCACCCATCTGGATGGACCAGAAACTGCTCTAAAACTTCCGCACTTTTTTCATATTCTCCATGATAAAGAAGTTCTCTTCCATAGTAGTACATTGCCCTTGCATCCAGCTTCTCTCCCTTTTCTTCCATATCCTGATAGATCCGCAGATTCCGCCGGCTGTAACCCTGTTTTGTCTTTCGATGTTCCACCACGATATGATCAGCATAATAAGGATGCCCCCTCGGTGGAATCACTTCATGTACGCGTCCTATAAACAAATAACCACTATGATTTTTCACAATCCTCTCCCGGTAATAAGAAAAAGCCGGCTTTCCATTTTCATCAAATGCAGTTACATAAGGCATCAGAATCATATCTGCCCACTGGGGAAGGGTCTTCTTTAATACCAAGAGATTTTTACAGCTCTCTTTTGACAGTACATCGTCCGCATCCAGCCACATCAGATAGTCCATTTTCCCTTTTTGAAAGGCAAAATTCCTGGCAGATGAAAAATCATCCTGCCAGGAAAAGTCAAAGATCTTATCTGTGTATTTTTCTGCGATTTTCTTTGTCCGGTCTGTGGAGCCCGTGTCTACCAGAATGATCTCATCTACAGCTTCTTTCACACTTTCTAAACATCTGTCCAGCACTTCCTCTTCATCCTTCACGATCATGCATAAACTGATCGTACACATAACATCCCTCCTCTGCCTTTAATGTATGAAAAACAGGGAAAAAGGATGCCTTTCCTATTCCATAAGAGAAAAAAGGTACTCCAGAGGGAGGATATGAATTTCCTGGTATTCGGCTTCCTTTCGCTCTTTTAAGTCACATTCCTCAAAAGAAGGCGCGGGCTGCTGGATTTCAAGGGCCGGCTGTTTGGTGATCTCCCCGTAATACTGTTCCAGGGAACCTGTGCTCTTCCCTTTCCCCCGTTCTTCTTCCGGCTCCCAGGTATTTTTTTCCAGACGGTATTTGGTCCGGTTTTTAAGGTGCCTTGCCAGACGGAAGCTTTTTTGATTATAAGAAAAAGCCTGAGGCTGTTTATAATAAATGATCCGCTTCTGGGACTGGCAAAAAGATAACAGACCTTTGCTTTTATATTCCTGCATAATACGGATCAGTGCCTTTGTCTCATTCTCGCTTGCAGGTTCCTGGTAAATCCGCTTGCGGGTATAATAACTGGTTGGAAAATTTTTTGAAATATCCATCCCCCGTGCATTGTTAGAAAATTCCTGACAGGGGACCTTCTGCATACGCAGCATTTGCCGGTAAACCGGATTCCGGATGGCAGAATAGCCTTTTCCGCAAACTTCATATCCATCGGGATTTACAATTGGTATAAAACATAGTCTGATCTCATCTAAAAGCTGTTTCACATCATAAAATTCTTCCAGCTTCCATTCTGCCTCATAGGTCTGGCAGTATTCTTTTACCATATCCAGTAAATAGCCTGGCATCTGCCGGTCTGTCCCGCTTATCCCTGCTATACAGAAAACACACTCCTGCCCTTTCCCAATCTCCATCATAGGAATCATCCGCTCATCGTGGCTTTTTCCGATTACCCGGAACTGTGTAAACTTCCCGTACCTCTGCGCAGCTTCCCAAAGTGAAAAATAAATTTTCTCATATGTAAGCGTGTCCATTGTGACCATGCAGTACTCCTCCCTGATTCTGTCCTTTAAAAAATCTCTTACAAAACATATGGGGATACTGTATAAGTATATGAAAAGAGACAGGTTCTAAGACCTGTCTCTCTATAAATATCTCTTAAATTTCCTTTTTACGTTTTCTCACGATCACATAACCACCTGCCAGCAAGGATGCCACTGCAAGCATGGACATGGTTCCCACCGGAGATTCGTCTGCAGTAGAAACGCTCTCTGGAGTAGAGGTTGTTCCTGTTACTGTACCGTCCGCTACGTTATTGGAATAAATCGGATTTCCGTTTTCGTCATAGCCAACGATCGCTCCAGTAGGAGTAGGTGAAGCAGTAATGGTAATGGCCTGAGAACGGAACTGATAGGTTGCGTACTCAACTACGTCTGTAGCCTGCCACTGACTTCCGTCATATTCATATTTCTGGAAGAAAATATAAATATTATAAGTACCCGCCTCAGCAATTCCCACATCGGAGCCAATACTCCATTTTGCCTGTCTGTTATCCATGGAAGGATTCGAAGACATTGCCCAATAAA
>CALIZJ010000262.1 GCA_938028845.1 uncultured Blautia sp. | reverse complement strand
CAGAGTTGAAAAGCTCGGTGTTGAAGCTGGTGAAACCGTTACTTTTGATAACGTACTCGCAGTAAGCGATAACGGATTAAAAGTAGGCGCAGATGTAGCTAATGCCAGTGTTACCGCTTCTGTAGTTGAAAACGGTAAAGCCAAAAAAGTTATCGTTTACAAGTACAAAAGAAAAACTGGATATCACAAGAAAAACGGTCACAGACAGCAGTTCACGAAAGTGAAGATCGAAAAGATCAACGGATAATCCGGTGTCAGTATGATCACAGTTACAGTTGAGAAGAAAAACAAGGCTTACGTGAGTTTCTTATCGAAAGGACATGCCGGATACGCAAAACATGGACAGGATATTGTCTGTGCAGCGGTTTCCGCTTTGATCATTAACACTGTAAATTCCATAGAACGTTTTACAGAGGATGAGATAGAAGTCAGGGAAGAAGATGGTTTTGTGTCATTTCGTTTTAAAAAGCCTGTCACGAAACAGGGAGAGCTTCTTATGGACTCCCTAATTCTCGGCTTGACAGAAATTGAAAAAAGCTATAAGAATCGATTTTTGACAGTAAAAGTCAAGGAGGTGTAACGATATGATGAAAATGAACCTTCAGTTATTCGCACATAAAAAAGGTGTTGGTTCCACAAAGAACGGCCGTGACTCCGAATCTAAAAGATTAGGCGCGAAAAGAGCAGACGGACAGTTTGTAAAAGCTGGAAACATTCTTTACAGACAGCGCGGAACCAGAATTCACCCAGGTGTGAATGTTGGCTGTGGAAAAGATTATACTTTATTTGCACTGACAGACGGTGTAGTAAGATACACCAGAAAGGGTCGCGATAAGAAACAGGTTTCTATCGTACCAGTAGAGGCAGAGTAATGAGTTGACAGAAGGCTTCAAATCGCATAGGTTTGGAGCCTTTCTTTTAGATTATAGACAGAGGTGTCATATGTTTGCAGACAGAGCGAAAATCATTATCCGCTCAGGAAAGGGCGGCGATGGACATGTGAGCTTCCGCCGTGAATTGTATGTTCCCAACGGCGGACCGGACGGCGGCGACGGTGGGAAAGGCGGGGATGTTATCTTTGAGATCGACAAAGGACAAAACACCCTGGGCGACTACCGGCATAAGAGAAAATATAAAGCCGAAGATGGAAAAGAAGGCGGAAAACGGCGCTGTCATGGCGCTGACGGAACAGACGTGATCCTTAAAGTTCCGGAAGGGACTGTGATCATGGATGCAGCGTCTGGAAAAGTCATTGCAGATATGTCAGGAGAAAATCAGCGGCAGATCGTGCTGAAAGGCGGACGGGGCGGAAAAGGCAACCAGCACTATGCGACAGCCACCATGCAGGTTCCCAAATACGCCCAGCCAGGACAGCCGGCTCAGGAGCTGGAGATCATGCTGGAGTTAAAGGTGATTGCCGACGTAGGACTGATCGGTTTCCCAAACGTGGGAAAATCCACCTTTTTATCCCGAGTAACAAACGCGCAGCCTAAGATTGCCAATTATCATTTTACTACTTTAAGCCCAAATCTTGGCGTGGTAGATACGGATAACGGCGGTTTTGTGATTGCAGATATTCCCGGACTGGTAGAAGGCGCATCAGAAGGCGTGGGACTGGGACATGAATTTCTGCGCCATATCGAGCGGACCAGGGTTATGATCCATATTGTAGACGCAGCTTCCACAGAAGGACGGGATCCCATAGAAGATGTGTATAAGATCAATAAAGAATTAGAAGCATACAATCCTGAGATCGCAAAAAGGCCCCAGGTGATCGCTGCCAATAAGATCGACTGCATCTATGGAGAAGAGGAAAGTCCTGTAGATAAGCTGAAACAGGAATTTGAGCCTAAAGGAATCCGGGTATTTCCTATTTCCGCTGTCTCCGGACAGGGCGTAAAAGAGCTTTTATATTACGTGAAAGAACTTCTTTCTCAAGTCGAACTTGAACCTATTGTATTTGAACAGGAATTTTTCCCGGAAGAAGAGCTTATCACAGAAAATCTTCCATTTACAGTAGTGAATGACGAAGAAGACCCGAAAGTCTTTATAGTGGAAGGTCCGAAAATTGAAAAGATGCTGGGCTATACGAATCTGGATTCTGAAAAAGGATTTGCCTTTTTCCAGAAATTCCTAAAAGACGGCGGTATCCTGGATGCCCTTGAAAATGCAGGGATTGAAGAAGGAGACACTGTCCGCATGTATGGCTTTGATTTTGATTATTATAAATGATAAAGAGGAAAGGTTATGACCAGTAAACAAAGAGCTTATTTAAAAAGCCTTGCTATGAAGCTTGATCCTATCCTGCAGCTTGGAAAAAGCGGAGTAACTCCGGAAAACACGGCTTCTGTAGAGGAAGCACTTGCTGCAAGAGAGCTGATCAAGATCAGCGTGCTCCAAAACTGTATGGACGATCCCCGTGCCATGGCGGAAGTTCTTGCAGAGCGCACCCATTCCCAGGTTGTCCAGGTGATCGGAAAGAAAATTGTGTTATACCGGGAAGGCAAAAAAGATAAGAAAAAAATCATTCTTCCATAAGATCCATGGAGGTTCGTACATGGGAATAAGAAGAAAGAAAATCGGGATCATGGGCGGAACGTTCGATCCCATTCACATTGGACATCTGATTTTAGGGGAAAAAGCATATGAGCAGATGGGGCTGGATCAGGTATGGTTTATGCCTGCCGGCAATCCGCCTCATAAGCAAAACAGAGTAGGCAGAGCCAGCGACATCCAAAGAGTAGAAATGGTAAAAAAAGCCATAGCCGGCAATCCGCATTTTGCGTTATCGCTTATAGAAATGAACGCCGACGGTTATTCTTATACTTACAGAACACTGGAAAATCTTGTAAAAGAAAATCCGGATACCGATTATTATTTTATCATTGGCGCAGATTCTCTTTATAGTTTTGCCACATGGAAAGAGCCCAAAAGAATCTGCAGCGCCTGTACTATCGTAGTCGCTACCAGGAACCATATGCCCCTTAAAGAACTGAATGAAGAGATGACCTTTTTGTCCCAGCAGTTTGGGGGACAGTTTTTACGGCTGGATACCTTAAATATTGATATCTCCAGTGAACAGATCCGGGACTGGATCTGCCGGGGAGAGAGTATCCGGTATTATGTTCCGGATCAAGTAGGGGAGTATATCCGCAGCCATCAGATTTATTATGCAAAGGAAGGGCGGGGGATAAGATAATGCAGTACGATTTTATAAAGATGCAGAAAAAACTTTCAAAATATTTGGATGAGGAACGGTTTCAGCACACAATGGGCGTTATGTATACCTGCGCTTCCCTGGCAATGGTGCATGGCTATGACCTTTACGATGCCCAGGCCGCCGGTCTGCTCCATGACTGCGCCAAATGTATTCCAAATAAAAAGAAGCTGAAAATGTGCAGTCAGCACAAAATAGAAATTTCTCCTTTTGAAAAGGAACATCCTTTTCTGCTCCATGCAAAACTTGGAGCGTATATCGCAAATAAAAAATACGGCATTGAAAATCAGGAAATCCTAAATGCGATCACTTACCATACCACAGGCAAACCGAAAATGGGACTCCTGGAAAAGATCGTCTATATTGCCGATTATATAGAACCTATGCGTGATAAGGCGGAAAATCTGCCTGCAATACGCAAGCTTGCATTCCAGGACCTGGACGAATGTATGTATGAGATTTTAAAAGATACGCTGATCTATCTTGAGGAAAATCCCAAAGAGATTGACAGCACCACCAACGATGCGTTTATATATTATAAAGATATACACATGAAGCGAAATTCTAATCCAAGAAAAATATAGCAAAGGAGGGATCCGGATGGAAACAGCAAAGGAAATGGCGCGTCTGGCGTGCAAAGCGCTGGATGAAAAAAAAGGAAAGGATATCAAGGTGATTGATATTCATGATGTTTCTGTAATTGCAGAGTATTTTATCATTGCAAGCGGAAGCAATCAAAATCAGGTACAGGCGATGGTGGACAATGTAGAAGAAGTCCTTGGCCGTGCCGGATACGATGCAAAGCAGATCGAAGGTACGAAAAATTCCGCCTGGATACTGATGGACTACGGCGATCTGATCGTACACATTTTTGATGAGGAAAACCGTTTGTTTTACGATCTGGAAAGAATCTGGAGAGATGGAAAAATCGTTGGTGCGGAAGAATTTACAAAATAAGTTTACCATAATTATATTATGTAAACAAATAGTTTTTACGGCAAAAAAGCACTGCTTCCATACAGCAGTGCTTTTTGTGCTCATTTGTAAGACGTATGCAGCAAAGATATTCCGAATCAGTGATAAAAACGAAATACCCCGAAAACTTTACCCAAAATACGCAGGTTTTCTTTTACAATGATAGGAGCCATGGCATCGTTTTCCGGCTGCAGGCGATAGTGTCCTTTTTCTTTATAGAAGGTTTTTACAGTTGCCGAGTCATTAAGGAGGGCAACCACGATTTCTCCGTTTTCGGCAGTATTTTGCTGCCTTACCAATACAAGGTCTCCATCGTATATTCCCGCATTGATCATGCTTTCCCCTTTTACTTTTAACATAAAGGACTGTTCGTTAGGCATGTACTCAGCGGGGATGGGAAAGTAGGTCTCAATATTTTCCACTGCAAGGATCGGCTCTCCGGCGGCTACTGCGCCGACCAAAGGAACGTTTACCACTTCCTTGCGCACCAGGTTAAAGTTATCATCAATGATCTCAATGGCGCGGGGCTTTGTGGCATCTCTTCTGATATAGCCGTTCTTTTCCAGTGTTTCCAGGTGTGAGTGGACAGAAGAGGTGGATTTTAAATGTACTGCCTCACAGATTTCTCTTACAGCAGGGGGAAATCCCCGGTTTAAGATTTCGCTTTTTATATATTCAAGGATTTCCTGCTGCTTGGGACTGATTTTGCCGTATGCCATATAGTTACCTCCCGTATATTCATAAATATTTCTATTATTTCAATGATAGCACATTTCCTCCCAAAAAGCAAACAAATATTCGGAAAATACGTTTGTAAATTTTATTCTTGCAAATTATCTTCATTCAACTTATAATAAACTTGACCCCATCTAACACAAATTAAAAAGGTGATTAGATATGAGATTTATTACAAAGAAAAAGAAATTCCTGGTATGTCTGTCCATGGTATTTTCTATGTCATTGGCTTCCGCTTCTTCTGTGTCAGCAGGAACGGTGTATGAGCTGTATGAGCTTGTGGAGGGAGATGCTTCCGACAGCGGCTATCTGCCTACATACGATCCTGTGGCGATGTTTGACTTGGAAGAAGATACTGGACAGGGAACTGATTCTTCCACAGTTCCATCAGAAAAGACTATTACAGACGGAGAAAACCAGGAAACGCCCGATGGTCAGGACGACAGCTCTGCCTTTTCAGACGGCGGATCTGCTGACGGCTCAGCCGCTTTTGACGACGGCGCGGCAGCAAAAAGCGTTCCGGGCAATGATGTTTCACTGTTTTCAGATGACACAGGACTGGGCGATGATAGTTCGTTATTTTCTGACCAGTCATCTGAAGATGCAGATACCTCGTCGATGTTTTATTATGCGCCTTCCTATCGTTTAAGCGACGATGGAATCGTTACACCTGTAAAGAATCAGGCCGCATTAAATGTCTGCTGGGCGTTCAGCACGCTGGAATCCATTGAAACCGGCATGATGAAGCGTGGACTTGCAGGCGGCGGTGTGGATCTGTCTGAAACTCATCTTGTGTACAGTGCTTTTCACGGAAAAAATACAAACACGGAAGACGGTACAAAAGATGAGACTTTCGTACCGATTACCACAAGCGGAGCCATCACACGCTGGACCCAGGGAAGTGGAAACCGTTTTTATTCTACTGCCACATTAGCCAGAGGCTACGGTGTGGCATACAGCAGCCAGTATCCTTTATCCCTTCTGTTTGACGCAGATGTGATTGATGGTCCCGGAAGCACTACCAGTATTTTGGATAATCTGGTAAATAAAAATGTGCAGGAAGCGCGGTTGAAAAACTGTTACTGGCTTCCGGAGGTGAATTACCAGCCTCAGCTAAACGGCGAGGTTCAGTTCCGTCCAGATAAGATCAAGATCATTAAATACTTTATCAAAAACTACGGCGGCGTGGAAGTGGGCGTAAAAGCAAACGGAACGCCAGATCCTTACGATCCCGCTACAAAGAGTATTTATAATCCGGAACCTGTCACCCCGGATCATTCCGTCACTCTTGTAGGCTGGGACGATACAAAAGAAACTGCAGCAGAAAAACCTGGTGCTTTTCTCATGCAGAACAGCTGGGGAACTTCCAGCGGAGAGAACGGCTATTTTTGGATTTCCTATTATGACCGTTCCCTTAAACAGCCTTCTTTCTACGAGATGGAAAATGAAGCTCTCGGCCAGGCGGAAGATGTAGTGATCAGCCAGTACGACGGCACAGGGTATGCTTCTGTGATCAAACCCCAGAATCCAAGCAATGATCTTCGCATTTCAGGGGCAAATGTATTTACCTCCACTACAAACCAGTATCTGAGGGAAGTAAGCTTTTACGCAGCGGCATTCCCACTTTCCTATGAGATATCCGTTTACCGGTATGTGGATTCTTCGCCGGATACGGGAAAACTGGTGTATACCCAGTCAGGAAGCCTGTCCTACTCAGGATATTTTACTGTAGAGCTGACTCAGGCGATCCCCATTGCCAAGGGAGAAAAATTTGCCATAGAGCTGAAATTTAACGACAAAAATGGCTACGTGCCTCACGAAAAAGTGACCACGAATTCCAACAGCCGTATTTTTACAGCAGATTATGGACAGAGCTATCTGTATGACGGAGAAAAATGGTCAGATATGATGGATCTGGGCTATAACTGTAATATCTGTATTAAGGGGATCGGAACCGCGACATCGGATCCCATTGAGACAGTCCCTTCAAAACCTGTGATCACCTCTGTGAAGGTTTCCAATGGAAACCGTGCAAAGGTAAGCGTAAGCAACGGGTCATCGGACATTGACGGATATGATTTTGTTATCGGCACGTCCCCGGATTTTTTAGAAACGAAAAATTACACGCAGATCAAGAAAAACATTACGAATGATAGTGTAACTTTTTCTTATATACCAAAAGGGATCTATTATATCGCTGTACATTCCTATAAAAGAGATGCAGACGGTATTAAGCAGTTCAGCTCCTGGTCAGATATCTATACCATGCAGATCCAGGGTACCACACCAGGAATCCCAAAGATTAAAACATGCAGAACCGGGAAGGGAACTTTAAACGTCACATATACCAAGGTTTCCAACGCGTATCGGTATGAATATGTGCTTACGAAAAAAAGTTTCAGCAGCGGGACCTTTAATCCATCCTCACGTGTAAAAACATACACGAATAAAACCTATGAAAAGATCAGTCTGAAAAACATTCCAAAAGGAACTTATTATTTTGGAGTTCGCGCTTATACCTTAGACGGAGATACAAAAGTCTATGGTAAATGGTCTGTAAAAAAGATCAATATTAAATAATAAGGACAGGGGGAGACACCACCGGGAGCAGAGAGTGCTGTTCGGTGGTGTTTTCTTTTCATTTTTCCTTGTTTTTGACACAAGAAAATGTTACAATAATTTCATATTGGTTATAAAAAAGGAGGCATCTGTTTGCCTAAAAATAAAAAAAATCCCGTGAAAACACCGGGGATTTTAGCTAAAGCAAAAAAAATAGTAGGACTAAATATTGGAACAGTTATTTTTGCTGTTTTGTTTTTGTATATGCTGTTCAGCGCTGTTTTGTACCTTACTTCTGATAAGGTGGAATCCTATCAGGTAATCTCCGGACCATTGTCCCGGAATGAGACTTATACCGGTCTTGCCATCCGGGAAGAAAAGGTGTGTCAGGCGGAATCCAGCGGCTATGTCA
>CALIZJ010000261.1 GCA_938028845.1 uncultured Blautia sp. | reverse complement strand
GCTCTTCCGATCTCACCAAAGAAAAACTGTAAGGAATGTGGATGCCCGACATGTATGGCTTTCTCTATGAAGGTTGCACAGGGCGCTATGGACATTTCTGCATGTCCGCATATGTCAGAGGAGGCGCTGGCTTCTTTATCTGAAGCTACTGCTCCGCCAATGAAGACCATCAAGATCGGAACTGGCGCAGAGGAATACTCCCTTGGCGGCGAGACCGTTTTATTCAGACATGAAAAGACTTTCGTAAGCAAGACAAGATATGCAGTTGCACTTTGCACAGATATGGACGATGCAGCTGTAGAAGCAAAACTTGCTGAGATCCCGAAGGTGGATTACGAGCGTATCGGCGAAAGAATGTACACAGAGCTTGTATATGTAAACTGCGGTGAAGGCGCAGATGCAGACAAATATACAGAGTTAGTGAAAAAAGCAGCAGGTCTTGGCAGAACTCTTATCTTAGGCTGCAAAGATCCTGAAATCGCAAAAGCAGCTCTTGCAGTTTGCAAGGACTCTAAACCGGTATTAAACGGAGCAGACGCTTCTAACTATGAGGCAATGAACGCTGTTGCCACAGAAGCAGGCGTTGTGCTTGGCGTATCCGGAAAAGATTTAAATGAATTATACGACACAGTTGCAGCTATTGAGAAATTAGGAAATAAAAACCTGGTTCTGGATGTAACTGGCGCTGATATTAAAGAAACATTTGGAAACGCTGTACAGGTACGTAGAGCAGCTATCAAAGATCAGGACAGAACCTTTGGTTATCCGTCTATCGTAAATACAGTAGCTGTTGCAAAAGGCGACGTACATATGCAGGCAGCTCTTGCTTCCCTGTTCACTATGAAATATGGTTCCATCGTTGTTATGGAGCAGATGACTTATGCAGAGGCACTTTCCCTTTACGGACTGCGCCAGAACCTGTTTACAGACCCGCAGAAGCCAATGAAGGTAGAGCCGGGCATCTATCCGTTAAATGGTGCAGGTGCAGACGCTCCGGTCATGATCACGGTAGACTTCGCTCTTACATATTTCGTAGTTTCCGGAGAAATGGAGCGCTCCGGTGTGCCGGTTAACCTTACCATTTGTGATGCAGGCGGACTTTCTGTTCTGACTTCCTGGGCTGCCGGTAAATTCTCCGGAAGCATTATCGCTAAATTTATCCAGGAGCAGGTAGAGCCAAAGGTTACCTCCAGAAAGCTTGTTATTCCTGGAAAAGTTGCCGTATTAAAGGGTGATATCGAATCCAAGCTTCCAGGATGGGAAGTTATTGTGGGACCAAGAGAAGCTGTACAGCTCGTGAAGTTCTTAAAAGACATGAACTAACAATAAATTTTTAAAAGGAGAACATGAAGTATGGCAAAATTTATAACAATTGGGGAAAGACTTTCCACAACAGCACCGGCAGTAAACAAAGCGTTTACAGAAAGAGATCCGGAGCCGATCATCAAAAGAGCAAAACAGCAGCTTGACGCAGGCGCTACTTACCTTGATGTAAATATCGGACCTGCTGAAAGTGACGGAGAAGATCTGATGAAATGGGCTGTACAGCTCCTTCAGTCAGAATTTGACAATGTTCCTCTTGCACTGGATACCACAAATACAAAGGCTATCGAAGCTGGTATTTCCGTATATAACAGAGCAAAGGGCAAACCGATCGTAAACTCCGCAGATGCCGGCGACAGAATTACGAACATCGACCTTGCTGCAGCAAATGATGCCATTGTTATCGCACTTTGCTCTTCCGGTATGGTTGCCGCTGACAATGATGAGCGTATGATGCACTGCCAGAACATGCTGGAAAGAGGTATGGAGCATGGCATGGATCCTCAGGATATGTGGTTTGACCCGTTATTCCTGGTAGTAAAAGGAATGCAGGAAAAACAGATGGAAGTTCTTGAGGCAATTAAAATGTTCTCTGACATGGGATTGAACTCTACAGGCGGTCTTTCCAATAACAGCAACGGTATGCCGAAGCACATCCGTCCGATCATGGACTCCGCTTTAGTGGCAATGGCTATGATGCAGGGTCTTACCTCTGCTA
The DNA here is from genome assembly GCA_938028845.1 of uncultured Blautia sp. Taxonomy (GTDB): domain Bacteria; phylum Bacillota; class Clostridia; order Lachnospirales; family Lachnospiraceae; genus Blautia_A. Next base: position 3,060 of record CALIZJ010000261.1, on the reverse strand, counting down.
TCGTTAATCCTAACGACCTTCGTTTGATGGAGACCATCAAATCTTGTGATGTATTTAAAAATAATACTCTGTATGCAGATTCCTATTTGGAAATCTAATTAAAGAGGAAGTACATACAATCCACGGCTGGAGGCTTCGGCCTTCGGCCGTTTTTTAGAAATACGAATAAAGGCTATGAGAAAGGTGACTGCCTATGTTTAAGGTAACATTTACATTTGAAGACGGCAGTGTGGTAGAAACATATGCCCATGCGGGGGATAATCTGCTTGATATAGCAAGAGAGGCGAATGTGGCTATTGACGCCCCGTGTTCAGGAAACGCCTCCTGTGGAAAATGCCGTGTGCAGTTAAAAAGCGGAGAATTAAATTCCAAGAGGACCCTTCATATTCAGGATGAAGAATATGCGCAGGGTTGGAGACTGGCCTGTACCAGTACCATTTGTGCGGACGTAACGGTTCTGGTGCCAGATATTGCTTCTGCTTATAAAAGCAGGATGAAGGTTGCGGATTTAAGCTCCAAAGAGGAAATAGCCATTTTTGAAAATGCCAAGAGAGATATTGAGCTTACCGGCATACAGCTTAAAAACAGCCTGGACATTGTGGAGGTAGTTATGGATCCTCCCACTTTAGACGACACTATGCCGGATAATGAGAGACTGTCACGTGCATTGCGGAAATATCTTAATCTTTCCAGGGTAAGGATTCCGTATACGGCTTTAAGAAAACTTCCGGATGTTCTTCGTGACAATGACTTTAAGGTAAAATGCATTTTGCGTACAACTTCCGACGACATGTTTGTATACGATGTATTCGGCATCGATGAAAATGTGGTTGTGGGAGGACTTGCCATAGATATCGGGACGACTACAGTGTCGGCTGTCCTTATTGATATGGAAAGCGGCGAGGTTCTGGCAAAGGGATCTGCTGGAAATGGACAGATCCGTTACGGCGCGGACGTGATCAACCGTATCATCGAGTCACAGAAGCCAGGCGGACAGAAAAGGCTTCAGGATGCGGTCATTAAGGAGACGATCAATCCAATGATCCATGAAATGTGTAAAAGCGCCGGTATCTCTACAAGCCAGATATACAGAATGTCCATCGCCGGTAATACGACAATGAATCATCTGTTTGCAGGAATCAATGCAGATCCTTTACGTATGGAGCCTTATATTCCTGCATTCTTTAAAACGAATTCCCTGTTTGCGTCAGATTTGGGAATTGATATTAACCAGGATGCCCACATCATTGTGGCTCCGAACATTGGAAGCTATGTAGGCGGTGATATCACTGCCGGAACACTTGTCAGCCTTATCTGGAATAAACCGGAGTTTTCCCTTTTCATCGATCTGGGAACCAACGGCGAGCTTGTGTTTGGAAACTCTGACTTTATGATGAGCTGTGCATGTTCAGCAGGACCGGCTTTTGAGGGCGGGGACATCAGCTGCGGAATGCGTGCCACAGACGGAGCGATCGAAGCATGTACCATTGATAAAGACACGATGGAGCCTACTTATCAGGTAATCGGTGAGCCAGGTACAAAGCCTATCGGTCTTTGCGGTTCCGGTATCATTGATGTGATCAGCGAGCTGTTTATAAACGGAATTATCAATCCTAAGGGAAAATTTGTCCGTGAGGGCAGACGTGTTAAGCACGATGAATTTGGGATGGGCAGCTACGTGCTTGCTTTTGAAGAAGAAGCTGGCTCTGTTAAGGATGTAGAGATCACAGAAGTTGACATTGATAACTTTATCCGCGCAAAGGGCGCAATCTTTTCCGCTATCCGCACCATGCTCGCCTCTTTGGACTTCGATGTGACCATGATCGAGCATGTCTATGTTGCCGGAGGAATCGGCAGCGGGATCAATATGCGCAATGCGGTGAACATTGGTATGTTCCCGGATATATCCTTGGAGAAATTCCATTATATTGGAAACTCTTCGCTCACCGGGGCGTATCTGATGCTCTTGTCTACACCGGCTGAAAAGAAGACCTATGAGCTGGCGTCTAATATGACTTACATGGAGCTTTCAGCAGTTCCTACTTATATGGACGAATTTGTGGGCGCATGTTTCCTGCCGCATACGGATACCACCCTGTTTCCGGATGTGCACATAAAAGCATAAAATCAGAAAAATAAAGTATTGAGGTACAGCAATGGCTTTTAACATAAAAGATTTAAATTATGACAAAGACAGCAAGGAAAGGATGCCTTGGGAGCATTATCTGGAACTGTTCGGACAGAAAGATCCCATGGAAATTTCCAAAAGGCTTCAGATCCCATACCAAGAGGAAAAAAAGGCATTTACCCTGAAATTTTTAGGAACGGTATATGAGATTACCTATCCGGATTTTAAGGTCAGCCATCAGGAGGACGACATGGGTTATTATCCGTTGGAGGAGATGATCTATGCAAAAATCCTGACTATGCGTTTCCTTTTATCCGGCACGGCATCTGTCAGTACAGGAAAATATAAAACATACAGGGAAATGCCCTGGGGTGAGGTGTACCTGCGCCAGTTCGACGGCCGCTGCATCAAAAGACTTGCCTTTTCCTATGGAAACCGGCTGGATGATTTTCGGGAGATCCTTGCACATATGCATGGGGAGCCGGTATCTCACGGAGATGCGGCATATGAGGTGGAAATTTATCCAGGTTACCGGATCCAGATGATCTTGTGGGAGGGAGACGAAGAGTTTTCGCCATCCTCTCAGATCCTCTTTACGGATAACTTCCCTGTCTCTTTCCAGGCAGAGGATATGGCAGTCATGGGGGATGTCATAATTGGTTCGTTAAAGGCATTTGGAAAGGTTGTCAAAGAAAGGAATTAAGGCAGGAGTTCCTGCTTTAAGATAAACAAATTATATCCAGAAGATGGATCTCCGCATAAAGAATGCGGAAAAAGAAAAAGGAGGTAATTTTCTATGGGATTCAAAACAGACATTGAGATCGCACAGGAGTGTGAAATGCAGCCGATCACCGAGATCGCAGCAAAGGCAGGTATCGATGACAAATACCTGGAGCAGTACGGAAAGTACAAAGCAAAAATCGATTATAATC
>CALIZJ010000260.1 GCA_938028845.1 uncultured Blautia sp. | reverse complement strand
TGTTAATAAGCACCCATTTTAGATTTATAAAAATTATAAAATAGAGGTGTCTTTTCCACAATGACTGAACATATACAATTTTAATGACTTTATTTTCCTGAATACAGAAAATGGGGAGAAGTTTTGGTCGATTTGTATCATTCTAAGGAACAAATCTCTGGTTGATAAATCAGTAAAAGGACTCCTTTTATGTAATCCATAATTATCTATAATTTATTATAAATTTTTTATCAAAAACTTGACAGATTTGGTTCATACGTCATATAAGTCTTTGGCAAACTCACAGACTCACAGAAATGTAAGGACACAAAGTCAGAAACCTTAAGTGTAAGAGGATGAAGAAAATCCCGCTTCACAAGGTCGTTCGGCTGCAACGGTTATGGTTGCGGATGTGTACGCTCTGGAAGGGCGGCTATGTAGACCGCATCCGCAAGGCAGTAGAACAGGCTAATAAAAAATACGGCCTTATAAAATAATCCCAGATCATCCCTTCACAACCTAAAGGAGAGTATCCTAAAAGTCATGAAACAACTTTTAGGATACCCTCCTTCTACATTTGCACAGAAAAAATGTTTTTTATCTTACAGCCAATCCTTCACTCCAAAATCCTCTTCACCGTATCCCGATACACGATCTTCGGGCATACCTGGGTTTTCGTCACCGCATCGGCTGCAATGCCTTCGATCAGCTCTGCCGCCCGGCGCACGGCCATTTTTCCCATCTCCCGGTTAGGCACCCGAAGGGTAGTCAGCCCCGGGGAACTGATTTCACTAAATGGAAGATCATCAAAGCCTACAATAGAAACGTCCTCCGGTATCCGGTATCCCTTTTCCTGCAGTGCTTTCATGGCTCCCAACGCGATCATATCATTGTCCGCAAAATATGCAGTAGGCAGAACCGGATTCTTTTCCAGGTATTTCAACATATCCTGGTAAGCATCATTTAAGGAGGTACCCAAAGTTACCGTAAATTCCTCCCGGTATGGAATCTTTTTTTTGCGGAGCGCAGTTAAAAAGCCCACATACCTGGAACGAAATCCTTTGATGCGAAAAGATCCTTTCAGATACCCGATTTCTTTATGTCCATAATTTAAAAGGTGCTCCGTAATCATACGGGCCGCATCTGCATTATTGATCAGGACTGCGTTAAATTCCATGGATTCTGACCAGTGATCCAAAAGGATCAAAGGACACGGCGCGTTTCGGTAAGGTTCCAGATCTCCGTCCATCATTTCCGTAGCCAGGACCACCACAGCAGCCCCCTGCTCATGAAGGATCTCCCTTACCTGATTTTCATAATCCGCTTCTCTTTGATCTGCACGGGAGATCACCATCTCATATCCCAGGCGGTGACATTCTTCCTCAAATCCTTCGATCAGGCTTTGGAAAAATGGTGTATCTTCAATGATCTGTCCGTTTTTCTTAAAGATCAACAGACGGATCTTCGTCACCGCATTGGCGCTTAAATACCCCGTTTCCCGCGCCACCCGGAAAATCTCTTCTGCGGTTTCCCGGTTCACGCCTTTTTTATGGTTCAGCGCATTGGATATGGTAGCCGGGGAAAAGCCAGTAATTTTACTTAAATCTCTGATACTTACTTTCATTTTCTTCTCTCCTGACTGATTTCTTGTCTGTCTGCCATAGCCAGGATTCTTCTGTTACCACTATACCATTCTTTTCTTCAAAACACAAACCTTTTATAAACATTTTTGTAAAATTTTTACGGCACTGTTTATGCTTCGCTGCTGTTCTGTCTTGATACAACCAGTAACGGGAAAATATAGACGTTAAAGTCTTCTTCGCGAATACAGATTACATTGGCCCGCAGCCATACAGTAAGTGATGGTTACGGGCCGACCTATAGTCAAAGCCCCCGCAGCAGAGCTGTGGGGGCTTTGACCCTCGCGGCAATCGCCAAATGGACATACACACATGTCCTCTTAGCTCGTTGCTCGCTAGAATAAATTATACGTCTGTTTTAAAGATCGATGATAAAAGTACTTCTGAACGGTTTGCAGAATAAAATAAATTATGCCTCTGTTTTTATAATCGGAGCTTTCATCAAATATGTGGGGCGAAGCTGATACTCGTACGCCCACTGGTCCCCTTCGCTTCTCCATGCGTTCGGACCAAACCACTCTTCTGTCTGGTTGCAGTTATGTAAAGTACCAAAGGTATTTACCCTGTTTCCAAATACAGTAAGACAAAGCTCATGGTCTCCTGCCGGAAGCACTCCAAGATCAGCCTCATACGGAGAATATGCGATGTAATCCTTCTCCTGTCCGTCTACAGCAACTTTCATTACCGGGGAACGGAACATGGACGCACGTACCGTCACTCTCTTACCTTCGCTCTTAAACGGAATCTTATAGGTAATATTTCCGCCATAGAAAGGATATCCCTGTCTTGCCAGATCGGAAAATGCAGCAATCTTCTCCGGAGCATGGAGGGTCTGCTTCCTTCCCATTACCGTTACTTTAAAGTCGCCCAGAAGGAACATTGCCTCAATGTTCACTTTAGAATTATAAGGAATCTCCAACACCAGAGTATGGCTTCCCGCCTTCATATCCGGAAGCTTCACAGTGCGGATACAATGATCCACATACCAGCCTGCCTGTACATTTTCTACTTCTTCCCCATCCAGGTAAATCCTGGTCTTCTCATCGTTTTCCATTGCAAGAAGGACACCGGAAAGATCCGTATCTGTCTCTACTGCAAAGCGCAGAGAAAGGGTGTGGTCAAAACCTTCTTTGCGGGTGTTCGTCCATGGCTGTGCAAACGCCTCCATACGCATTGGATAACCTAAAAGCTCACGGAACTTATTGTCAATGCGCAGGATTTCTTCCTCTGCCTGCCACTGCCCGTCATCGAATCTATACTCTGCCAGATCCAGGATACTTACGTTGGGCTCACTTAATACCACTTCCACCTCATCTGGAATCGCAATCTCCTTCCTTTCAGTTTCTTTGTTCTTTAAAGCGCCCGCCTCATTCTCTCTGCGTCCTGGCTTTAAGTTCAAAAGCAGGCTGTCCTGATCATACATAACCTTTCTTAAAATGGTATTTCCATTTTCATACTCAGCTCCTACAGGATAAATTTCTCCTGTCATGGCATCATATACAGTCAGTTCCCACTCTCCTTTTAAGGTGATCTGAAGATCCTCTTCCCAGGGAAGATCCTGGTTTTTCATTTTCGCTTCTTCGCCGCCAATGACGATGGCGCCCTCTGTAGTCTTCGTAGTTCTGTTTACATGTGCGATAAAGAGCCAGCGGTCCTGTCCCTCTTCTCTCATCTGGTAGATCAGGTTGGTGCTTGCACGGCCGTCTTTTTCCTTGATATCCACTTCTTTGATGGGCTTTAATGCCTGAAGGATCCGGTTTTTGGAAAATGGAATCCTCTCGCACTTTTCAGAAAGGAGACGTCCTCTGTCTGATGGCACTGCCCCTTCAAGCCAAGGTGTTTCCCCGGCAAAGATCACACGTCCTCCCCTGGCCTTAAATTTCTCCAGGATTTCTAAGGTAGAGCTGCGCAGGGTCCGGCAGTTAGGCACAAGCACTACGTCATAGTTCATAACGCCAGCCTTTAAAGTAGGCTCCTCTGTCTGTCCCTCATTAAGATCCGGGAGAAGGGATTCTGCGATAAAGTCAAAATCTATGGTTCCATACAAAAGCCACTCAATCAGATGCAGGAAATTCTCATCCATCTCTTCACGGATATGCGCGGTCTGCTCCTTCGGTCCCCAATAAAGCCAATAGGACTCAATGGGATGGATCACGCCTAATCTCACATGTGGCACGCCTCTGGTAAGAGCGGTATTTACTCTTGCAAAATAATCCTCCACATAAGGATATTCCTTATACCATGGGGACTGGTAGCCGATCGCCGCCGGATAATCTCTCTTCGCTTCCCCAGCCATAGAAGTCCAGGTAAGATGAGGCACACGAACCGTTACCCCAAGGGCAGCCTGCCAGTCGCCCTGCAGCTTATGTCCACGGAAATCAAAATCCCAGTTAGTCACTCCGTAGAGTTCGCTCATCATACCTTCCCTGCCATACTGATGTACCGCACTTTCCGCCTGTTTTGCTGTGGAAAGCTCTCTTCTGTCACAGAGCATATCCACACCCGGGATGGTAAAGGAACGATAGGAGCGCATTGCCTCGCCAAGAGCCGCTGTCTGAGTTTCCAGAGTAGGCTCTTCCATCATATGTCCGGTAAGGGCAAGCCCGTGCTCCTTGCACCAGCCTCCTACAGTGTCCGCAAAGGCACCGGCAAAACGCTCTGCAATATGATCATGATACTCGTAGCGGATCTTTGATACCTTATCCTCTCCCAGTTCCCAGAATACTTCCGGAAGATGTGCTAAAAGGCTTTCCCCGTATTCCTTCTGGAAAGTTTCCTCCAGATCATCGGTAAAAGGAATGATGATCTCTTTCTTTTCGTCAGCATAGCCAAGGCAGGTCTTATGGCAGAACTGGGGCTCATCTGTAAAGATCGCCGGAACAGACTTGTCAAACTCATCCCCTAAAAGCTCCTCATACTTTTCATGGGTCACCTGGATAAAACGCTCCACCGCTTTTTTATCCAGCGTATTTAAATATGCCTGGTCATTGAACCATGCATTGTCTCCGGAAACTTCCAGATAGGCAAACCACTCGTCATATCCTTCTTTTACCGGCTCTCCCTCTTCAAGAAGGGCATAATCTGCAAGGTAACTGTCCACAAGCTTCACCTGGTATCTTCCCAGACGGGTGCGCTCATTGCTGCGTACTGCCTGTCCATTGGATGAGCCAACTGCTGCATGGAGTTCTTTTCCGTCCAGGTTTTCCGGTGTAAAAACAAGGAATCGTATCCTGTATTGATGGTCTTTTGTCACAAGGCCGCCGCCCGCTCCTGATGGCCAGCGGTCCTCATCGTAAAGCCAGGTAAGCATTCCCATCTCTTTACATTTTTCATTGGTATACTTTACCAGACCTAAAAATTCTTCCCCCATATAGGTATTGTCCATACCGGTCCGGCAGTGCACATGACCACCGCCCATTCCCATTTCCTTTAAAACCGAAAGAGTATGGTCCACCTTTTCCTTTGTCATCTTACA
>CALIZJ010000259.1 GCA_938028845.1 uncultured Blautia sp. | reverse complement strand
CTTTTTCACCTCTTCCACTGTTCCGAAAGGAAGGAGTTCATTAATGTCGATATTTCCCATCAAGCACAGCTTATCCCCGTAGTTTTCCTTAATGGACCGCAGATCCATATTCGCCGTAGGCTGCAGGGACTGCAGGCCGTCAAATCCACATCCCACAATGTCGTCCATAACCGCCCTGAGATCTCCGTCTGTGTGGAAGAAAACAGGGATATCCTTGTATCGTTTAATAGCTTCCACTTCTCTTTTCAGGGCAGGAAAAATAATTTCCCGCATACTTTGGGGAGAAATAAAGGTGCCTGTATTATAGGCGATATCATCCCCTATGAGCATCCCATGGGCGCCCGCATCGATAAGTCTTGCCGCCAAACCAGCGTAATGATCTGCCAGATCAAAGGCAAACTTCTTTAAAATATCAGGATCTGTACAGGAGTTCATCATAAAATCTTCAAATCCATAAAGCCAGGACATGGGCGTAAGTACCCCCTCAGTCTGCGCCATGACAAACAGATTGCTGTTATTTACATAATAGCGGATTTCCTCCACGCTTTCGTCATAAGCGGACATCTCCGGAAAGACCAGCTTGTCCGTATCTTCCACATCCTTAATTGCCGTCTCTATGATCTCGTCATTATAAGCTGTCCTTCTGCGGACAGAACCCCATAAATCCACGGTTATCAGGTTTCCGTTCTCTTCTGTGGAGAGTACGGTCTCCTTTGTTCCTGCACACCAACGGTTGATCATATCCATATTTAACGCGTTTGCCGCCTCGATGCGCACATCCGGCGTGATCTCTTTTTTTCCTGTGAGCTCCTGCATCAGTTCATCACTGATGCCCAGTTCCCCTTTCGGAACCTTATCCACTGGTTTATGCTGGATTGCTGCTGTAATACGTTCGATCTTGTTCATTCTTTCCTCCTTCTGACGCATTTTACTCACAGAGCACGTTATCTGCGTCGATAATGGTAGATTTGGAAGTTTACATCCAAACTTTTTAACTTCTCCCGATAATTTTTAAATATAAGCTTTCTGTGTCGTCAAATGGTGCTTACAAAGTTAATTTAAAAGGTTTTACAGGGATATCCGCCTGATTATACAAATTAACCTCATAATAAGGCGTCTGGGCAAAAGAAATGAAAAACGGACTTTTTATCTCACAGGGCAGTTTTATATACAGTGTATTCTCTGCAATAGAAAATTCCCAGTTTTTCATCTCTTCCCCGTTTTCTTCAAGAATTTTCAGAGCGTTTATATTTTCTCCCTTTAACAATAGGCCGCCCTCTGTATTCTGAAATGTAATCTCTATCTCCCGGCCTTCCATTTCACACTTCCCAGGGACAGGCGCCTCGCACAAAATCTTCTGCCCGTATACATTCCCTCTTGCCAAAAGAGCCAAACGAACGCCCACCGGGCGCTTTTCTTTTGGATGAATGTCATAGCTGCTGCCCACATCTCCAATAGAAGCCACATACACCTTTTCTGTCTCTTTCGCCGCTTTCTCCTGCTGCCTGCGAAGCTCAGGGAAGTATTTCCCTCCATTGGGAACCGCTTCCCCCAAGGGGGCAAGCTGAACCATAAGAAACGGAAGGTTTTCCTCCCAGTCCCGCCGCCAGCACTCTATCAGCCCCTTTAACATATCTCCATAAATTTCCGGATGGGTTTCATCGCTCTCCCCCTGATAGTAAAGAAAGCCCTTCAGGGTATAGGGGGCAGCCTGTCTTAACATGGTATGGTAAATACCGCAAGGGCGGTACTGGTGCCAGGGGCCCACATACTGCACCGGTTCTTCTTCCCCCTGCTTTTTATAGATCTCCAAAAGCTGTTCTAACGGAAGTCCTTTCATAATCTGTACATCCACAGGATTTTGAAAAGGCTTGGAGGGATCGAAATGAGTGTTCTTAAAATACTCGTCTTCCCCTTTTTTCGGATCCGTCTGGGTTTGGGCGTATGTATTTTGAACCCTGACTTTGATGCTGCTTCCCGGCTCTGCCGTTCCCCATATTTTTACCGGCTTATCCCTTTGAAGCACCATATAATCCCCAAACATTTCTGATACTGTAAAATCCAATACCGCCGCCTCTCTTCCTTTCCTTCTGGAACTATTTCACTCAGATAGAACGCTTTCTATTGGCATTTTCCGTATTTCTGTATAAGTTCCGACACCTTATGTACTCTTTTTAGGGAAGTCCCAGGCACGATCTGATCCGCTACGCCTAAAACAAAGCATCCGTCCTTTTTTATGATTTCCAAAGCATTTTTTACCCACTTATCAAATTCCTCTTCAGGAAAACTGTCTGCGAAAAAGCCGCTGGGGAATCCGCCCCAGATGATGGTATCTTTTTCCACATACTTTCTCAAATCTTCCAGGGCAATGTCCCCTACCGGTTTTGGAGTAACCGCCTCGATAACATCAAAGCCGTTTCTCGATAACTTACTAAGCAGAGGATTCAGCGTTCCGTCCAGGTGAACCATGGATTTTTTCCCAGCCTTATGGATTCTCTGGTTCCAGTCTCTGTGAATGTCCTGCAGGTAATTATCATACAGGCTCCCTCCTACCGTCTCGCTGCTTAAATTTTCCGGCACAAAGATATATTCAGCCGGAGAGTCTATGGCAATCTGGGCTGCTATGGTATGCTTTTCTCCCATACATTCCAGCAGTTCTTCAAATTCCTCCGGTTCCTCTGCCATAAGCTCCGTCACCACTGTTTCGATTCCTGCTTTAAGGGCTACCAGTTCCATCAAAGGAGACTTTGGCGTATACATAACAACGATTCCGTTATCTCCAACATTTTTCAGCCTTTTTTCCGTAAGGTCATAGTCAGGTTCATATTCTACATTTTCATACAGATACCGGAAGGCTTTCATATCCTCTGCGGTTTTTATTAAATGCTCCACCGGGGCAAAGCAATATGTTTCCTCCATGTATTTCCATGTTTCCTGCAAAGTTCCGAAAGGAGTATGGTACTTTGTCACTTTGTATTTATCTATTTCTATTATTTCCGTATCTACCTTGTGATAAATCGTCCGGAAAGGGAAATCCCCCTGTAGATAAAAGCCAACGCCCAGATCTTTGTGAAAGGCCTGTAATCCCTCGTCATACAAGCCTCCTGAGACTTTTTTCCCATAGTTCCCCATGGTCAGATATTTTTCAGGAATTAATTTTTCATCCCTTAAATAATTCAGCCAGTAATCCAGATCCCCAAACCAGGGAACATACTCCGGCTTTTTTCCGCCCAGTACTTTTATTACATCATCTCTTCTTCCCATATCCTCCACCTCGTATCAGCCCAGAAATTTTCTTTCCATATATTTATTAGTGATTCATGGATACTCTCTTCCTTTAAAATTATAAAAAGATTCCCCTGGAAAAGAAATATTCCTATCGTCTGATTCTGTTCTAATCGGATAAATATTCGTGGCTTTCAGAACATAACTACTCTACTGAAATTGTAGTACCAAACATACTTTTCCATAAAATATATGGACGCAAAAACAGCCAGCCCGGGAATCACTCCCAAGCTGGCTGCTCTCATCTCTGTTTTGATAAATTCTATTCTCTGATCCAGACTCTCATCTGTCCGTATCCCCGGTTGCCCCAGATATAATAGGGTACTGCTTTTAAAGTCACGGGCGTCTTTTCAGGTGCTGTTTCTGAATAAAGCTCAGAGCTGTCCGCCTCTCTCTGACCTTCCATGGAAAGGGTGACAGTTCCTGCAAGAACACCTTCTGTCTCATAAATTTCCTGGATCTTTGCTTCACGGGGAAGAAGAAGGGCCTGAAGCTGCGGGCCATTGTCCACTCCCTCGATACAGTATACAAACGGTCCTCGCATAAGCGCTACGCATCCGGTGTTATCCACGCTCCGCACAGTGCTGTAAATCCGTCTGATCTCCATTGGGAAAGAAATTTCCAGCACATCGCCGTTTTCCCATTCCCTGTCTATGTAGGCATAGCCCGCTTCCATGGAATATTCCGCCTTTTTGCCGTTCACAGTAATGGAAAGTCCTGCTTCCTTTACATACCCCGGAATATGGACCGCCATAGAAAACTTCTTTCCTGTTTTCGGCGTTACGTGATATTTCACGCTGCCTTTCCAGGGATATTCACTTTCTACCCTAATATCCGCCAGATCCAATTCTGCTCTTTGCCCGATCATGAGATGTGAAAAAATAGTATCCTCACTTTCACTCCAGCAAAGCCTGCCCAATGACAGAATCATTCTGGCAAGGTTAGGCGGACAGCAGGCACAGGCGTACCAGCCAGGCCTTTGGGGAAGTACATGACGCATACCGAACACTTCTCCGGAAAGCCCCGGATTCACTTCCAGAGGATTTACATAGAAGAAATGCTTTCCGTCAAGCTGCATGCCGCTGATGGTGGAATTGTACAGACACCGCTCCATGACATCTGCATATTTTCCGTTTGCTTCCATGTCCAGCATAGCCTTGGCAAAAAATACAAGTCCGATCTGGGCGCAGGTTTCCCCATAAACTCTGTCCGGCGGCAGATCATATTCTTTGGTAAATTCCTCCCACTCTCCAGAGGAACCGATAGCACCCGTTACATACATCTTCTTTTGAAGGATATTGTCCATTAAAGTCTCGCATGCTTTTTTCAGGGACTCATCCCCCGTAGCCCTTGCCAGATCTGCTGCGGCCCGGTAAAAATAAACCGCACGTACTGCATGGCCTTCTGCAGATTTCTGCTCCCGCACAGGCGCATGAGACTGGTTGTACTCCAGATAATCCGGGTCCATATTAAAGATTGAGAAATCTCTCTTTTCCTTTTCTTTATGGAAGAAATCTTTTTTCTTTCCTCTGTTCTCTACAAAATAAGAAGCAAGCTTACAGTACTTCGTTTCTCCGGTAAGCTGGTAGAGCCGCATCAGTCCTACCTCCACCTCTTCATGTCCGGGAATCCCATAATGTTCCTCGTCAAATACAGAAGCAATATAGTCCGCCATTTTTTCTGCGACTTCCAGGATCTTCTTCTTTCCTGTCACTTCATAGTAGCCGCATGCCGCTTCCATCATATGCCCCATACAATACAGCTCATGGCCTTCCAGAAGATTCTTCCAGCGGTTCTTTGGTTCCTTGATGGTAAAATAAGTATCCAGATAACCATCCGGCTGCTGGGCCTTTGCCACCAGATCGATCACCGCATCGGCTCTTTTTTCCAGTTCTGCATCCGGGCTGACCCACAAAGAATAGGCTGCTGCTTCCAGCCATTTTGCCACGTCGCTGTCCTGGAATACCATCCCATAAAATTCCCCTTCTTCAAGTCCTGCCGCAATACGGAAATTCGCCAGGGCATGGCTTTTCTCCTGTCCCGGGATTTCATCGTTTAATATTTTTTCCTGATACGGGATCACAGTGTCCACCACCAGCTTCTGATAAGGGGACCAGAATTTATCCTCACACCAGGTCTTTTTTAATCCGATCGGATGTCCTGTTTTTCTCATAAAAACCACCTATTTTCCTTCACCAAGCGTAATGACCATATGACTGTCATCCTTTTCGATGACCGCATCTTTATCCCATAAAACTTTTCCGCTCCAGTTTCCGTTTCCGCCCTGTACGTTTACTGTAATCTTCTGTCCGCTCCGCTCTGCTTTCACATGCATCACAGGCTCGCCTTTCAGATTAGGAATGACTGCTTCTGTTCTTTCTCCGTCCGCCAGATAAGAAAGTGCCAAAGTAACGCCTTCTGCGAACTCATAATCCGGCTTCGTGCAGCAGCTTCCAAGAGCTAGGACTTTTCCTGGAGCTACCAAAAGAGGCATCGTATGATAATCAAATGTATCCGTGTACCAACGTCCCCCTTCTTTTACCTCATCTGTAAGAAGGTTGTACCATTTTCCTTCCGGCACATAATAGTCTGCTTCACCGTTCTCCTTAAAGACAGGAGCCACAAGGAGGCTTTCTCCCATCATGTACTGAAGATCAAGGGTCAGACAGGTACGGTCCTTGGGATATTCCATAAACATAGGACGAAGCATAGGAATTCCTGTCTCGCTTGCATATACTGCCTGCTGGTAGAGATACGGCATCAGACGGCATTTCAGTTCCACCATTTCCTTTAATACCACACATGCTTCCTCATCAAATACCCATGGCACACGATAAGAATCACTTCCGTGAAGACGGCTGTGGGAACTTAAAAGGCCAAACTGGCACCAGCGCTTATAAATATCCGGTGTAGCCGTCTGCTCAAAACCGCTGATATCATGGCTCCAGAAGCCAAAACCGCCGCAGGATAAGGACAATCCGCCCCTAAGCGTTTCTGCCATGGAACTATAGGTAGCAGAACAGTCGCCGCCCCAGTGTGCCGGGAACTGCTGTCCGCCTACTGTTGCCGAACGGGCAAACAGCACTGCATTTCCTTTGCCCTTCTCTCTCTCCAAAAGCTCAAACACTGCTTTATTATATAAATAGGTATAGGCATTGTGCATATCCACAGGATCAGAACCATCGTACCACGCAATGTCCTTTACAGGTATCCTCTCCCCGAAATCTGTCTTAAAGCAGTCTACGCCCATATCCAAAAGAGCCTTTAATTTTTCCTGGTACCAGGTCACAGCATCTGGATTTGTGAAATCCACCACTGCCATTCCCGGCTGCCAGAAATCCGTCTGCCAGATTGATCCGTCTGTTTTCTTTACCAGATACCCCTTCTCTTTTCCTTCTTTAAACAAATAAGAACGCTGGCCTATGTACGGATTGATCCAGACACATATTTTAAGCCCTCTGTCATGATATCTTTTCAGCATCCCCGCCGGATCCGGGAATGTATCCGGATCCCAGATAAAGTCGCACCAGGTATACGCCCGCATCCAATAGCAGTCAAAATGGAACACGTGCAAAGGAATATCCCTGTCTGCCATCCCCTGGATAAAGCTGCTGGTCGTCTCCTCATCATAGTTAGTGGTAAAGGATGTGGTCAGCCACAGACCAAAGGACCATGCCGGAGGAAGAGCCGGCTTTCCGGTAAGAGCACAGTACCGGGATACCGCCCCTTTAGGATCCTCGCCTGCGATCACATAGTAGCCAAGTGTCTCTCCAGGTACGGAGAACTGTACTTCTTCTACCTTTTCACTGGCGATTTCAAAAGATACCTCTCCAAGGGTATCCACCAGAATTCCATATCCATTGCTGCTTAAATAGAAAGGAATACACTTATAGCCCTGCTCACTGGCAGTACCGCCGTCTTCATTCCAGTTTTCCACGATCTGTCCGTTCTTTACAAAGGGGGTAAAACGCTCGCCCAAGCCATACACATACTCTCCTACTCCCAGGCTTAACTGCTCTACCATGAAGCTTTCTTTTGTGTCCCTGTTCCACATACGGGCCATATTTCTATAGTCTGTCTTTGTAAGGAACTTATCGCCTTTATAATACCCGATGCACCAGCTCCCCGGTGTCTTGGTGATGACCGCGCGCATTGTGCCGCTTTCATACGTCAGTGTCTCCTCATCCTCACGGACAGTCACTTTTACAGGTGCAGGATAAATAACCGGACGCACCGGTTTCCCTGCGCTGCCGTCAAAATGGGTCACTTCCACATGGATCACGTCCTCCATGGGACTTGTCAGGGTGACAGTCAGCATACCGATATTCAGACAGTCCCCGCGATTTGTAATATGCTTAGCCGCAGCATAAACAATAAGACTGTCCCCTGCAGTCTCATGTCCCGCATACTCCACCGCATAAGTAGGTTCATATTCTTTTCTAAGCAGCCAAAAACCATTTGTAAATTTCACTTTCACACACTCCTCTCGTCAATTTCAGTCTTCCCTTGTTTTCTCTTCTTTCGGCACATGACGTTCAAGAAGAGGTTCAATCATAGCCGAGGCCGCGAAAGAGACAATCCCCGGAATCAGAAGAAACAAAGCCATCTGGTATAACAGTGCCAGATAGGATACTGCAAAAAGCAAAAACAATAAAATAGATATCGGAAGGTGGCGCACAGCCATGTAAAAAGAAAGCTTGACCAGCCAGCCTGTAGGCATTGCAAACCTTGACAGAGCCGGGAAGACATAACATGCGCTGACAATAAAAAACACAATCGTAAACGCATACAGCACAATAAAGAATAAGCCCCAAAGGCTGTCTGTCTTCGCGTCAAGAATACCAATGTTTAAAAGCATGGCAAAGATCACCCCGCCGTAGATCAGCGTCAGCGGAATGGACGGCAGGAGATTCTGCTTATAGGCATGCCAGAACTGTTTGGAAATGCTGTCCCTGTCATGGCGCACAGATTTTGTCACAGCCGCATATAAAGCACTAAAGGACGCTCCTATGGTAATAACCGGAATACAGCCTAAAAGCCAGTACACGCTCACCACGATCAAATCAAAAATCTTTCCGGTATAGGTATAAAAATTTCCGTCAAAATCAAACAGTCTTCTTCCAGCCGTATCCTTACTTTTCTTCATCGGACACCTCCCATATCCTTTCTGTGTACACTAGTATACTCTCAAGCTGGCGCTTACCATAATTTCCAACTTGTTAGTACACTAGGGAGGCTAAAAAGCCTCCCTTTTGTATTATTTCAGTGATAATTCATATCCGTTTCTTGTAAATACAGGTATCTGCTCAATAGGCGCTGCCACTTCCACAGTCTGTCCGCCTGCATATTTTTCTCCAGTCCATGCATTTGTCCATTCAGAGCCTTCTGGCAGATACATACTAGTCTGCGTGCAGCCCTCGTCTGTGATTGGTTTTACAAGTACGTTCGATCCGAACATGTACTCGTCTTCCACATTCCAGCACTCTTTATCTTCCGGGAAATCATAGAACAGCGGACGCATAACCGGTGTTCCTTTTTCATGTGCTTCCTTCATAAGCTCTGCAATGTAAGGACGCATCTTTTCACGGAGATTCAGATAGTAGCTGAGGATTTCATATACCTGATCTGTATAGCTCCATACTTCGTTCGGCGCACCGGAAACACAGGTTGCTCCTCCGGTAGTTCCGTACTGGGGCTGCAGCGGCCAGCGGTATCCGTGAAGACGCATAACCGGACAGAAGCATCCATACTGGAACCAGCGGATCAGAAGTTCATGGAATTTAGGATCATTTATATTCGCTCCAAAGAAACCGCCGATATCTGTTGTCCACCACGGAATACCGGAAAGTCCCATGTTCAAACCTGCCGCTACCTGGTTCTTCATGCTTGGGAAGGAAGATTTAATATCTCCTGACCATACAAGAGCGCCATATCTCTGAGAGCCTGCCCATGCACAGCGAAGCAGGTTGATGATGTTTTCCTGACCCTCTGCCTTCATTCCATCGAAGAAGGTCTTTGCATACATAACGGGATAAATATTTCCTACCTGGATGTTTGGTCCCAGATGGTAACGATAATTTTCAAAATCGTAAACCGTGTACTCTGGTTCTGCCTCATCCAGCCAGAATACCTTTACGCCTTTATCATAGTAATTTTGTTTTGCCTTCTGCCATACATACTCTCTGGCTTCTGGATTCGTTGCGTCAAAATGAAGGGTATTTCCCTGGAAATCCATGGAGATAGGATATCCTGATTCTACACGGATAAGAAGTCCCTTGCCCTTCATTTCCTCAAAGTTTTCACTGCGGTAATCTACTGTCGGCCAGATAGATACCATCAGCTCGATTCCCATTTCCTTAAGCTCAGCGATCATTGCATCCGGGTCCGGCCAGTAAGTGGGGTCAAATTTCCACTCACCCTGTGTTGGCCAATGGAAGAAATCCACTACGATCACGGAAATAGGAAGATTTCTTCTCTTATATTCTCTTGCTACCTCTAAGAGCTCTTCCTGGGTCTGATAACGCAGTTTACACTGCCAGAAGCCCATAGCGAAATCCGGCATCATCGGCACCTTGCCGGTAGCGTCTGCATACGCCTCTTCGATTTCTGCAGGAGTGTCTCCCGCTGTGATCCAGTAGTCCAGTTTCTTTGTGGAAAAAGCTTCCCATGTAGTGATATTCTTTCCGAAGTTCACACGTCCCACAGCCGGGTTGTTCCATAAAAATCCATAGCCAAGGCTGGAAATAGCAAAGGGAACGCTTGCCTGGGAATTCCTGTGTGCCAGTTCCAGATCCGCCCCTTTCACATCCAGGTAAGGCTGCTGATACTGTCCCATACCGTAGATCTTTTCATCCGGATTAGAGATAAAACGCATGGACAGACGGTAATCTCCGCCGATAAGCGGTTTAAATTCTCTTGCCTCTATTTCCAGAGAACTGCAGGTGCTTCCGAACATATCTTTTCTGTTGCGGAGATACTCTTCCAGAAGGACTTCGTTTTTCTGGTTATAGAATGTGATCTTGCCGATCAGGTTGATCTCTGCACGTATCTTTCCATTG
Organism: uncultured Blautia sp.; assembly: GCA_938028845.1. Taxonomy (GTDB): domain Bacteria; phylum Bacillota; class Clostridia; order Lachnospirales; family Lachnospiraceae; genus Blautia_A. Next base: position 15,241 of record CALIZJ010000259.1, on the reverse strand, counting down.
ACGATCTGACCGCCGTCTTCCTGTACGGTAATCTCTGGTGTTCCCGGATCTTCCGGTACTAAAAGCGCCCAGTCTTCTTTTGGCATTTCTGCCATCTTGGTTGAGCGCACCCTAAGGCTGTTTTTTCCCCAGGGTTCAATGATCAGCCGCTCCGCCTCATAACGGTAGCATAAAGCATTTCCTTTCTTCTCAAAATAACCATAAATTTCTTTTACTTCATCCTGTGATGCCATACTTATTCTCCTTATCCGTTAATCTTTTACTGCACCTGCTACCAGACCGCCCACAATGTATTTCTGCAGGAAGATGAAAAGCAGGACTACAGGTATTACCAAAATCGTACCATACGCCATGATACAGTTCCATCTTGTACCATAAGCATTCTGGAATTTATAAATATTTGCCGTCAGAGGACGCATCTCCGCGCTTACGTTAAAGGTCATGGAATATACCAGGTCATTCCATCCATTCAGGAAGGAAATAACTACGATCGTAATGATACCAGTCTTAACCGCCGGGATCATAACAAACAGGAAGGACTTTAAAGCCCCGCAGCCATCAAGTCTCGCCGCCTCGTCCAAGGCTTTCGGCACGCTCTTAAAGTAGGGCCGCAGCGTTACTACCGCAAACGGTATGGAAGCGGCTGCAATAGCGATGGGCGCTGTAAAGTGGGTTCCTAAAATACCAATCTGGTTAAAGATCAGGTACATAGGTGTCAATGTCAAAGATGCCGGAAGCATCTGTGCTACCAGGAAGGTCAACAGGAACACATGGGCTCCTTTTACCTTAAAACGTCCCATTCCATATGCCGCCGGAACTCCCAAAAGAAGGGCAATGGCCATTGTAAGGAAACCATTGATAAAGCTGTTCCTAAGGGACAAAAGGAAGGTTGGGTCTGTCAGGTTTACCAGCCAGGGATCTACTGTAAACTCATGTGGAAAATAGGTAAGGATCTTTCCAAAGGTTTCTGAGTCTGACTTAAAGGAGATCTGAACCAGCCAGTATATAGGAAAAAGAAAAATGATCGCGATCAAAATAGCTATAATAGAGTTGATCAATTCTTTTCTTGATTCTTTGGTCTTAAACATATTAATCATCCTCCTTTGACAGCAGACGCAGATAGAACAGGCCGATCACGAACAGGCATGCAAACAATACCATGGCAATGGCCGCACCTTCTGAGAACTCAAACTGTGTAAACGAACGTACATAGGAATAAGTTCCCAGCACGTCTGTAGCATTCAGAGGACCGCCCGCCGTCATAATATACATCAGGTCGAAGGCCCGGAATGTATAAATAAATCCAAGCATCAAAACTGCCAGAACGGAACCCTTCATTAAAGGAAGCGTAATATAAATAAATCTTTGTCCCCAGTTTGCACCATCAATCGCAGCGCTCTCGTAAACATCCTGAGAGATACTTGTAAGACCGGACATCAAAAGCAGCATGTTAAATGGAATACCTACCCAGCAGTTCATAATGATAACTGCGATCAGCGCTGTAGCGCCGGTAACCAGCCATTCTGGGCCGTTGATTCCGATCTTGGAAAGCAGATTGTTTACCAGACCATCATTGGCAAAGATATTTTTACCTAAAAGACCGGTAACAGACATTGGCATCATGTAGCTTACCAAGATCATACCGCGGATGGGACCGGACAGTTTAAATTTCTGGTTAAAAAACATTGCGAATGCAAAACCGATGGTAAACTGAAATACCAGACATGCAATTGTAAAAATAAAGGTATTCCTTAAAACAAGAAGGAATGTAGGGTCATGAAACAGATTGATATAATTTTCAAATCCTACAAATACGGAACCGCCTTTTGTAAAGTTCTTTACATCCACATTTTTAAAGCTGAGGACTAGGTTGTAAACCAGCGGATATCCAAGAACTACAAGCATGTAAAAAAATGCCGGAAGAATAAAGATATAGCCGTCTTTTCCTCCCCCTGAAAGTGCTCTTTTCGATTTCATGAACGAGTCTCCTTTCTTTTCTTTCATTTTTATAGCAAACGGCAAATTTCTTTGTCTTTTACTTTAAAATCCCACGATTTCAGGCAAACATCCTGCCGAAAACCGTGGGATTCCTTTCTAGCCTATGTAGCTTTCAAAGCCCTGTTCGTTCGCAGGTTTTATGGAAGCGGAGTCTCCTCAATGATCGGAGTGATAGTTTCCATTGCTCCTGCAAGAGCTTCTGCCGGATCAGTTCCGTCAACAATAACAGACTGGGTAGCGCTGTAGATTGCCTCAGAAATGCTTGGCCATTCCGGATGCGGTCCACGTGCATCTGCATAATTCATTTCATCTGTAAATACTGCAAATCCTTCCTGCTCGTAATCGTATTCAGCAGTAGCGTCTGTACGTGTAGGAATCTTGCCTGCAACTACGCCCCATTCTCCGGCTTTTTCCTTAGAGCACATCCATTTCAGGAACTCTATGCATGCTTCTTTGTTTTCTGCGCCTGTGCAGACACCAAAGTTCTCACCGCCGATGGTGGAGCTTGATGTTCCTTCATCACCTGTAGGAAGGAGGCAGAAACCATAGTTAAATCCATCGATGGAATCTGTCTGAGCCAGATGCCAGGTACCAATTTCAGCCATAGCAGCCTTTCCTGCTGCGAACTGATTGAATACGTCAGCCTGTGTCCAGTTGATACATTCTTTGCTCATAGAGCCGTTGTTTACCATATTTGCAAGAGCGGTCATACCTGCAACAGCGGAATCTGCTGTAAGATCAGATACATTCGCGCGCTCTGAACCGTCCTGTGTACCACGCAGCCATGGAAGAATCTGGAATGTTCCTTCCTCTGTGGAAATACAGCTCATTGCAAAACCAAATGTCTGTGAATCTGCATCTGTGGTAGCCTCAGCCATTTCCTGAAGTTCTGCCAGGCTGGTAGGCATATGATCATAGCCTGCTGCTTCAAGAGCATCCAGGTTGCATGCAAGTGCCAGACAGTTAGAGTTCTGAGGAAGTCCGTAAAGATTTCCTTCGGAATCCATACAGGAGCTTAAAGGTCCTTCATAGAAGTTTTCCAGTTCTCCCCACTCCTCTAATTCTGCGGTAATATCCTCAAATACGCCTAAGGAAATGTAGGATGCCATATCTGGGGAATCCACCATACCGATATCTGGAAGCTCACCGGAAAGTGCGCCTACTGTATACTGGTTCATTAATTCATCACGGGATACATATGTAGCGGTGATATGAATATCATCCTGCAGACTGTTATACTCATCTACCCAATCTACGATTGCCTGAGCGTCTGCAGATGCATCGAAGTAGTGCCACAGATCTACTTCAACTGGTTCTGCGCTTACAGCCACTGCGGAAACAGATAAAGTTGCTGCTGCTGCAACCATTCCTAATATTAAACTTTTTTTCATTTTGTCCTCCTTTTCCTTCCCTGGACTTTCCAATCCAAAATAGTTTGCCTGATTAATAGTTTTCAAGGTGGGACCCATATAATTCAAATTTAAAACACGTGTTTTTACTTGTAATATTATTATATCTTAATTGCTTGTTTAGTCTACTGTATTTTTTAATATATCGCCCCAATTTTTAGTGTACTTTTTTAAGATTTTTTCACTTTTTTAAGATATTTTTATCACTATTGTATAGATTGCATTATTTTATATCTCCATTTTTATATATTTTGCACATATATCTCCTCATTTTCATATCCTTCTTATCCAGCACATACTAAAAACCTGCCGGTATTTACTGATACCGACAGGATTTTAAGATACTTTTTATTTCTCTCCCTGTTCTGTTATATATTCTGACAGATGTTTTCCTGTAACCTCCCGAAACACTCTGTAAAAATATTTCACATCGGAATATCCCACCTTATATGCCACCTCGTTTTTATCCTCTTCCCCTTTTTCAAAAAGTTTTATTGCCTGCTGAATCCTGTATTTTTTTAAAAAAGTAGCAAATCCTTCCCCCACATGTTTTGAGAAAATATAGCTGAAATACTGGGGACTGATTCCCAATTTTTCCGCCAGCTCTGTCTGGGTGATTTTTTTCTGATATCTCTTTTCGATCATATCAAGAGCACGGAGCACCATAGGGTGCGCGTCCGGGTACTGGCTGCGCAGACTTTCCCCCTCTTTTTCTTCATTGGATAAATATACATTCTGCCCTTTAATCCTGGCGCTTAAACGTGTCAGGACATTTTCCAGCTCCGCCTTTATCAAAGGTTTCAGCAGATATTCTGTTACATCCAGGGAAATACACTGCTGCGCCGTCTGAAAATCCGCGTATGCACTGATCACTACAAATTCTGTCCGCAGTTTCTTTTCACGTGCCTTTTGGATCAGGGTGATGCCGTCCATATACGGCATTTTAATGTCAGTAAACACAACGTCCGGTTCTAACTGTTCGATCAGCTCCAAAGCGGTCTCTCCATTTGAAGCCTGTGCAATTACCTCGAGGTTTTCGGAAACACTTTGAAGCAGCTTACAGATTCCTTCCCTTGCTCTTTGTTCGTTTTCCGCAACTATAATCTTCACCCTATCTCCTCCTCTGATAATTCTTCCATACTCTCCTTCAAAATATCTGCTGGAATCGGCAGCCAGAAAGTAAAACAACTTCCTTTTCCCTCTGCTGTTTCCAGCCGAATTTCCATCTCCGGTCCGTAATACATCCTGAGCCTGGCGGCGGCATTGGAAATCCCCACTCCAATCTGGTTGCATGCGAGAGTGGCTTCCCCTGAGAGAACTTCCTGTATTTCAGTTTTTATCTTCGGCGCCATGCCGCTGCCGTTATCTGCTACTTTAAGAACAAGGCGCCCTTCCTGTTCCTCTCCTGTAATGCTTATCTTTCCGCCTTTTTCCCAGCCTTCAAATCCATGAAGAATAGAGTTTTCCACAAAGGGCTGCAGAAACAATTTACAGCAGGGCCACTCATTATACTCTTCCGGAAAAATGATCTCATAGTCAAAAACATCCATCAAACGGAATTTCTGCAAATAAAGATACTGGCGTACCCAGTCAATCTCTTCTCCAAAGTTTACAGATTTTGTTTCTTTAGAAAATACATAATATAAAATGCCCGACAGGTTTTTAAGAAGCACAGAAACCTCCATATCCCCGTTTTCCATTGCGCTGTAGTTGATCGCACCCAGTGTATTGCACAGAAAATGTGCGTTTATCTGAGATTCCAGCGCTTCTTTTTCCGCTGCATTGCGCATTTGAAGCATAAGGGTCTTTTCCTCATATTCCCGCTTGGTCTCTTTTCTCTGCTGTTCCAGCGCTTCCACCATATAGTTGTACTGCTGCGCAAGCTGCCAGAGCTCATGGGTTCCTTTAATATGGATCTTCTCGCTTAAGTCTCCTCTTCGGATGCTCTCCATATACTTTCCGATCACACCCACAGGCCGCAGGATTCGCCACAGCATGATCTGCCAGATTACAATGCAGATAAAAAGGAGCATCAGGTATACGCCTACTCCCTGCTGGAACATAAGGTGCACATTCTGTCTTATTTCGTTTGTATCAATATTGATATGTACTGTCCAGCCCAAATAACTTAATGGCAGTTCCAGCTCTTCTATGCTTTCTGTGTTAATCCGTCTCTCGTTTTTTCCCTGCATAGATCTGTCCGTGTGATACAGCATCATTCCATTGCCGTCTGTAATATATTCTGTAATATATCCCCCCTGAACCGCATTTGCCAGAGCGCTGGATTCTATTATGGAATCCAGACTGATAGTAAATACCACTACTCCGCAGCTTTCCGATTTATCTACCTTATCTCCCAATAAAGGATATGCAAGATGAAAAAACAGCATATTTGAAAAATCTTCGTGCATAAGCGGCTCTGTACTGACTTCATAGCTTATGGCAGTATTAGCGTCAATTCTTTCCATAACTTTATCATAGAGCTGGTATAAGGTTTCTAAGTTTTCTCCCTGCCACAGATCTCTGTAACCGCTCCGGTTCCAATACCGCCCGTACTCCCTTAGAAGACCATCCTCTGTGACAATAGCTGTAGCCACGATATTACTATAATGGGTAATGGCGTTTAATTTGATATCCAAAAGAGAGATATCCGACATGGCGCCGTCACTTTCCAGTACGCTTTCCACCCTCTGGTACAATTCTTCATCGATTACGGTATCCGCGCAGGTTACAATGGCATCCCGGATCATGCTGTTCAGATTAACAGCAGACGCGCTTAAAACCGCCTGCTCTGTCCTGCTGGTCTCCGCAAGCAGATACTGCAGATATTCATTCTGTAAAAATCCATGGAAGAAAAATGCCGCGAAAAGAAAAAGTATCACGCCTGTCCCGATCATGCCGACAGACATATGGCTTTTGACATAATTTATCAATTTTTTTATGACCATTTTTCCTCCCCCTTTAATCATTCATAGAAACATTTCTACCTAATAATATACCATCAAACCCCGTCAAAAACAATAAATATACATAAATACCCCACTACCATTTTCGTATATATAGTGAAAATTGTCTAATTTTCTGTATCAAAAACACACTATCCTATACAAAAAACAGGATGCCGGAAAGGTTTCGATTTCCTTTCCGGCATCCCGTATCTGTTTCCGTCAGTCAAGCGGATATACTCCATCCGCTTCGTGCAGTATGAACCAGGGTAAGTTCCCTGATCCGGTTAAAATTCCGGTTCGATCAGACCGTATGTGTTTCCTTTACGTTTGTAAACTACGTTTACCTGTTCTGTCTCTGCATTATAGAATACGAAGAAATTATGTCCCAAAAGCTCCATCTGTACGCATGCATCTTCCGGATACATAGGTTTGATCCCGAATTTCTTGGTACGGATGATCCTTACCTCTTCATCTTCATCATAATCTTTGTCCAGGTATGACTGCTGGAAGTTTCCTGCTGACTGTTTCTTATCTACGATTTTATTTTTGTATTTACGAAGCTGACGCTCGATTACCTCTTCTACCAGATCAATGGACACATACATGTCATTGCTCACCTGTTCTGAGCGGATGATGTTTCCTTTTACTGGTATCGTGACTTCGATTTTCTGTCTTTCTTTTTCCACACTTAAAGTTACTACAACTTCGGTGTCAGGAGTGAAATACCGTTCCAGCTTGCCCAGCTTGTCCTCTACGGCTGTCTTAAGACCTTCTGTGACCGCTAAATTTTTTCCGCTTATTATAAATTTCATACATCCATCCCCTTTGCTGTTTGATAGAATTATTATACCACATCTTTTTGAAATTTAACATCATTTTCTTAAAAATTCATATACTTATCAGAACTTTTATAGATACGGTCATCTTTTATGAAATAGCCGCCAATTCTTCAAAAGATATCGTACCTCCGAAAATATCCAGCGCACTGCCCACGGTCACATCCAGGCGTCCTTCCCCGTACCGGCGAAGCAGCGCAATGTCCTCCATACTTCCCACGCCCCCGGCATAGGTAATGGGACGAAGGGTATAATGTGCCAGAAGTTTCACAAGATCTGTCTCGATTCCCCTTGCCTTTCCTTCCACATCCACTGCATGGATGAGAAATTCATCACAGTGTGTTCCCAACTCCTCCATTATATCCATAGTAACCGGTACTTCCGTAAATTTTTGCCAGCGGTCCGTGACAATAAAATACTGCCCGTCTTTTTTTCTGCAGCTCAAATCCAAAACCAAATGTTCTCTTCCCGTTTCCCGCTCTATCTTTTCTAAATTTTCCCAGGATATCCTGCCGTCTTTAAAGACATAGGAGGTAACGATCACATGGCTGGCGCCTGCATCCAGATATTCCCCTGCATTTTCCGGGCACACGCCTCCGCCGATCTGCAGCCCCAAAGGGTAAGTCTTTAACGCCAGGAAAGCCTGCTCCCTGGTCTCTTCATAGTAAGGAGAGCTGCTTCCGTTTAATAAGATCACATGTCCCCCAGTCAGTCCCCGGTCACGGTAAAGGGCGGCATAAAAGGCTGCGTCCTGACAGGATACGAAATTTTCCTCCGCCCTGTCCCCGGCATCTTTTAAGCTGCCTCCCACGATCTGTTTTACTTTTCCATTATGTATGTCAATGCACGGACGAAATTTCATATTCTTCTCCCCTTTCCATCAATAATAGTCATAATAACATCAAACAACAGATCCCGCAATGCTGCTTCTCAGAAAAAAGCCCCGCAGCAAGCTTCTCCCTACATAGCAAAAATATCCCATAATCGCCGCAGCAACTATGGGATATTTCTTAATATTCTATTGCACACTTTATTCCTTATGGCAGCAAAAGGCGGTAAAAAGGCGTTTCTCCTATCTGCCGTCCACTGCATTTTTTACTGCATCTCCAGTATCCTCTACAGCGTCACCCACGCCGTCTCCCACATCTTTCACAGCATTTCCAAGCTCTCCGGATACTGTATCGTCATTGTTTGTATTGTCATCTGTCCCGTTGGTGTCATTGACGTTTGTGTTATCCGAATTCTCATCTCTTGTTGTTGTGTCATCAGTGATTGTGTCATTTTGCTCTGTAGTGGTGTCATTCGCTGTGTTGTTATCGGTAGTCGTATCATTTACTGTGGTATCGTCTGTCACTGTTTTATCCTCTGTGGTTGTCTTCGATTCATCCGCTGTATTATTTGCGGTATCGTCTCCACAGGCGGTCAGCGTACACAGGGTGAGCATAAGTAATGTGCTTATGAGGATAGATTTTACTTTTTTCATTCTGTAAGTCTCCTTTTCCTTGGATTTTAGCTTGTAACCTTAATATGTTCATTTCCTAAAATCCTATACTGGAATAAAATGGAAAAGAAGACAAAATTTCTTATATAATATCAATCCTCCTTAACATAATTGGAGCCCAATTTTGCAGGAACGTTAAACTGTTTTCTGCATACTGTCAGCACAATTACCAATATATAGGGAAGAGCACTGAAAAGTTCACTTGGAATGGATGCATTACCAAGTGCTCTTACATAAGTTCCCAGAGCATCGGAAACGCCAAATATAATACCGAATATCAGGGCTCCTACCGGATTCCAGTTTCCTAAAAAGCAAATTCCAAATGCAATCCAGCCGCGTCCGCCGATGATCTCCGCATTATACATACCCACATTGCAAAGAGAATAATAAGATCCTGCCACACCGCCCATACAGCCGGCAATTGCCACTGCCAGAAAACGCATTCGCGTCACATTAATTCCTGCAGCTTCTGCCGCCTCTGGATTTTCCCCGCAGGACCGCATAGATAATCCCAATGAGGTTTTATAAATAATGTAGAATATGATCGGAACCAAAATATACGTAATATATGTGATAATATTTTGGGAAAACAAAATCTGCCCGATAAACGGAATCTTCGACAACAGTGGGATACGGATAACCGGCAGGGGATCCACCGTAAGAGGCACAGTCTGCACCCCAAAGATCACCCGGTAAAAGAAAGTACAAAAGCCGGTGACTAAAATAGCGATGGCAGTTCCCATAACAATCTGATGCTGATTCATATAAATGGTAGTGACGCCATATAAAAGGGAGACCAAAAGGCCGCAGACCATTGCCGCCAGAAATCCAATCAGCATGTTTCCGGAAATATAGGCGCCGATAAAGCCGCCCCAGGCTCCTATGAGGAAAATCCCCTCTACTGCTGTAACCATCATTCCGGTTCTTTCTGCGATCACTTCTCCTAAAGCTCCTAAGATCAGGGGCGTGCTCATAAAAAACGCTCTACTTATCAAGTTTATAAATACCTGCATATTATGCCTCCTCTCCTTTCAGCTTTTGTTGTTTCATCTTGCGGATCTCCAGCTTATGTCTTACAAAGAAGGACATAAGTACAAACAGCATAACAAAGCCCAGCATAACATCTATCACACTTGCGGGCGCGTCTGTGGAACGGCTGAGGGCTGTGCCTCCTACCTGGAGCATACCAAACAGAAGAGAGGCAAAAACAGCTCCTATGGGATGAGCGTTTGCCATGATCGCAATACCGATTCCGTAAGATCCGATATCCGATTCAAAACCGGTAAGCAGCATATGCTGCATTCCGTTGATTTCTGTAAAACCAGCCAATCCGGCGATGGCGCCGCTGATAAAAAACGCTGCCATGCACATTTTCTTTGGATTGATGCCAGACATATAGGCCGCATCTTTATTCAAGCCCGTCACCCTGATCCTGTACCCGAGGGAGGTATGATAAAGAAGGAACCAGATAAAAACAGCGGCCGCAACGGCAATTACAATCCCAAGTGAAACCGATGTTCCCGGAATGATCTTTGGAAGCCATGCAGAAGAATCTATATAATCTGTTTTCAGATACTCACCTTTCTCCTCCTGCAAAACCGTACGCAGGAGAAGCTGCATCACATACTGCACCACATAAGTGGACATCATACTTACCAGAAACTCATTCGCATTAAATTTTGCCTTTAAAAATCCTATGAGCAGGCCGGTAAGTCCTCCTCCCATGATGCTTGCCGCGAAAGCAAGAAGCAATACCAGTACTCCAGGTATCTTTGTCTGCAGTGCCAAGGTGGTAGCCACCGCGCAAATACAGCCTACATAAAACTGTCCTTGCGCTCCGATATTAAACAGACTCGCCTTATAAGTAAAGGCAAAGGCAAGGCTGGTCAAGATCAGAGGGGTCGTTTTGATCAGGATATTTCCCATGGTAAACCGGTCAGAAAAAGTCTCCACCAGCATAATCCTTAAAGATTCAACAGAATTTACACCCAAAAGCGGCAAAAAAGCCAAACTCACCGCCAGACCTACGATAATCGCCAGTATCGTCCAGAGCAGGAAATCTTTTACTTTACCTTTTTCCATTATCCCATCGCCTCCTCATCCGGCTGGTAGCCCGCCATTAAAAGACCGATCTTTTCTGTGGTCAGCTCGCCATTTTTGTAAATTCCCATGATTCTTCCTTTATACATGACCGCTATCCTGTCTGACAGAGCAAATATTTCCGAAAGCTCTGTGGAAACAAGAATAACGGATTTCCCTTTCTCTTTCTCAGAAAGAATCGTCTTATGCACATAATTGATCGCTCCCAGATCCAATCCCCGGGTAGGCTGGTCAAATATGATCACTTTTTGTCCCATATCCACTTCCCTTGCCACCACCAGCTTCTGCTGGTTTCCTCCAGAAAGGCTTCCTGCTGAGACGCTGTTATCAGGTGCCTTAATCTTATAATTTTTGATCTGTTTGTCTGTATAACTGCGGAGTTTTTTCCAGTTAATGATGCCATGTCTGCTCCATCGTTTCAAATAGCTTGATTTCAGCAGCATATTCTCTGCAAGAGACATTTCTGCAACCATACCGTAGCGATACCTGTCCGATGCCGTATATCCCATACCCATTTCTATACGTTCCTTTACACCGGTTCTTGTAATATCTTCTCCATCCAGCATAATCCTGCCGGATGTGATATCCGCCGCCCCATAAAGTGCCTCGCACAGCTCCTGCTGACCGTTTTCCGATACCCCGGCAATCCCCAGGATCTCACCTTCATGAATCTCAAAACTTACATTATCCAGAAGCGCCGCCTGATCCTTCGGCTGTATTGTAAGATTTTCCACTACCAGCCTCTTCTTTCTGCTGTCCATGTCAACGTCTCCGGATGTCTGCAGCTCCTCCAGATCATGACCGATCATCATATGTGCCAGTTCTTTTTCATTAGTCTCTTCCCGTTTTACTGTTCCGCAGATTTTTCCATTTCGCATAACCACAATGGTATCCGAAACCTGCATAACTTCTTTCATCTTGTGCGTAATAAACACCACAGAATTGCCCTTTGACACATAATTCCTTACAAACTCCATAACCGTATCAATCTCCTGGGGCGTAAGGACAGCCGTAGGCTCATCCATGATCAGGACGCGGGCATTCAAGTATAGCGCTTTTAAGATTTCTACCTTCTGCTGCGTCCCCACCGTGAGATTTCGGATATATTCCCCCGCCGGCACCTCAAACCCATACTGCCTGGCAAGTTCCTCGATTTCTTTTTCCTTTACCTTCATATCAATCCTGCCTTTACAGTTTCCTAGAATAATGTTTTCCGTTACTGTATGTGCAGGTACAAGGGAAAAATGCTGCTGTATCATAGAGATCCCCAGGTTCATCGCTTCCTTGGGATTGGTTATTTTCCGTTCCTGTCCGTCAATTAAAATTTTTCCGGATGTCGCCCGATAGAGGCCGTAAAGAATCTTCATGATCGTACTTTTTCCGGCTCCATTCTCACCTAGAAGGGCAACAACTTCCCCTTTGTGGATAGTCAGGGAGACATCATCGTTTGCCAGAACCTTGGCAAAACGTTTCGTTATATGTTTTAATTCAATTACAGCTTCACTCATTCTCTGCCTCATCCTTCCTATTTGTATTTTATGGAGGACTTTTTATTCTGAGTAAAAATCCACCGATTTTCCTCTCAGAATAAAAATTGGCAGTGCTATGACGCACTGCCAACCTGATCTACTCTTACGCTTCTGAGAAATACTGAGTAAGGTCAATATTTCCTGCAGTAATATCTTCAATCGCCTGGTCTACTGCTGCCTGGCACTCTTCTGAGCACGCGTCACTATAAACAACTTCAAATACACCTTCTGCAACGCCAACCTGCTGTGCTCCCTGAAGCTCGCCGCTTGCTACGCCTTCAATGATCCAGGGATATACATTTGCCCAGTTCATGTCTACAGATGCCACTACGCTGTCACTCTCTTCATTTTTATTTGCTGCAAAAGCAACAAAGTTCGCACCTTTCTCTTCTGTAGACTGTACCGCGCCGGAAGCGCCTTCGTTAGAGTAACAGAAAACTGTGTCCGCACCATTGTCAATCATCTGATCTGCCATTGATTTCGTAGCGGATACGTCTGTCCAGGTATTTACGAAAGAACGGGTAGTGGTAAATTCAATTCCTCTTTCCTCGCAGACTGCCTTAGCCGCCGCGTCATAGGTATCCATAAGCTGTACCATCGGTCCGTTAGACTCTCCGCCCATCACAGCGAAATTGCCGTTCTCTGTAGCATATCCGGCAATAATTCCTGCCAAATAAGATCCTTCGTACTCTTTCGGAAATACAGGAACCATATTATCGGATTCGCTTACCTGACCATTGATCACTGTGTAAACGGAATCCGGATACTGAGGAGCAACCGCCGCGCATGCCTCGTCAAACTGACTTCCCGCTGACATGATCAGATCGTATCCTCTTTCACCATACTCCATAAAAGTAGATTCAAACTCTTCTACCGGAACAGATTCCACGACTTCAATAGAAGTACCAAGCTGCTCATCGCAGGCCAAAGCACCTGCATTATTGCTTGCATTCCAGCTCTGGTCATCAATGCTTCCCGGCAGAATCAGCACGATCTTCATAGACGCGTAATCCGGTTCTTCTGCTTCAGCAAACACAGGCACGGAGGTAAGAGCTAACGCTCCGCACAGCAAAGCCGCTACTAAAGATTTTTTTCTCATTGATTTCATCCTCCTTTTACTTATTATACTTTTCTAAATATACAAGAAATCTTGTATATTTTTCAGTAACTTTACACTATAAATTTAACACACTTTATCGTTTATTTCAACATATAAACAGAATTTTTTTGGTTATATCTAAAAAAAATTGTGATATTTTTCTTTATCAATCCTATTAAAAACAAACCGGCTTAAAGTCCCGATTCTGGACTTTAAGCCGGCTCCTTTACCGTTCAATCACATTACTCATATTATACAATCCAGCGGCCTTTCCTGCTAAAAATTTGGCAGCCTCCAGTGCACCCTTTCCAAATACTGCTTTGGAATGTGCCGTATGTTTAAATTCAATTACTTCGTCAGGACCTGCGAAGATCACCTCGTGTTCTCCTACGATGGTGCCTCCCCGTACTGCCGAAATTCCAATCTCTTTATCCTGCCGCTTTTCGCGCTTCTGACTGCGGTCATACACATAATGATAAGCATTGCCCATCGCTTCATTTAAACTGTCCGCAAGGGCAAGGGCCGTCCCGCTTGGCGCATCCACCTTTAAGCGATGGTGACGCTCCACGATCTCCATGTCAAAGCCCGCAGAAGCGAGAACTTTCGCCGCATCCTGCACCAGCTTTAAAAGTGTATTGATTCCAAGGGACATATTCGCGGATTTCAGCACAGCTACCTTTTTCGCACATTCTTCCAGCTTTTCAAGCTGTGCTTCGCTTAAACCGGTGGTACATACAACAACGGGAATCTGTCTTTTCACACTGTAGTCCAAAAGCCCGTCAACCGCCTTTGCAGTGGAAAAATCAATGATCGCATCTGCCTCTTCCTGACAGTCCTCAATGTTTGAATAAACCGGATAACTGTTTTTTCCCTGATCTGCTATATCTATTCCTGCAACGATCTTTGCATCCGGATCCTGCTCTGCTAAACCGGAAATCACCTGGCCCATGTGGCCGTTGCAGCCATGCATAATGATTCTTACCATGTATCTCTTCCTTTCCGCTTATGCAAGTGTAATGCCGAAATCCTGCATTGCCTTTTTCAGGACTTCTTTGTTTGCATCCTCCATCTCTGTAAGAGGCATACGAAGCGGACCTACATCCATTCCCATAAGGTTAAGAGCCGCCTTTACCGGAATAGGATTTACCTCACAAAACAGTGCGCTGATAAGCGGAATCGCATCCAGCTGGATCTTTGCAGCGCCTGCAATATCTCCGTCCAGGAATTTCATTACCATATCATGGGTCTGTTTCGGAGCGATATTAGATAATACGGAAATTACGCCCTGTCCGCCTAAAGAAAGGATCGGAAGAACCTGGTCGTCATTTCCGGAGTATAACTCCAGACAGCCGTCCGCCATGGACATCATCTTCGCAATCTGTGAAAGATCGCCGCTTGCAGCCTTAACTCCCACAATATTTTTCACATTTTTCGCCAATTCTACCGCTGTAGCAGGTAAAATATTACATCCGGTACGGCTTGGCACATTATACATGATAATAGGGGTATCCGGTACCTCGTTTGCGATCGCTGTATAATGGGCGATCAAACCTTTCTGGGTTGCCTTATTATAATATGGTGTCACAAGCAAAAGAGCGTCTGCTCCGTAAGAAACAGCCTCCTTAGACATCATGATCGCTGTTTCTGTGCTGTTTGAACCTGTGCCTGCGATTACCGGTACACGTCCAGCCACCTTGTCGATGGTATATTTGATAGCCTGCAAATGCTCTCCATGGGTCAATGTGGACGATTCACCAGTAGTTCCACAGATAATAATCGCATCTGTGCTGTTTGAAATCTGAAACTCTATCAGTTCTCCAA
>CALIZJ010000258.1 GCA_938028845.1 uncultured Blautia sp. | reverse complement strand
CTCTGTATTTATAAAGAGCATCGTATAGATTTAAGATTGCTCCGCCCGGATATCCGAATACGGTATCCACTCCCTGCTCTTTTAAACATTCGATGATGATTTCTGCACCTGTAAGCTGCATCTAATCTCTCCCTTCTTATTTCGCTTTCGGTATTTCAAGAATAGCGCCCCTGTTTCCGGAAGTTACCATGGCCGCATATCTTGCAAGATATCCGGTGGTCACTTTCGGCTCTCTTGGCTGCCATTTTTCTTTTCTTAAGCGCATTTCCTCTTCTGAAACTTTTACCTCCAGCTTCAGATTGGGAATATCTATACAAATGATATCACCCTCTTCAATAAGGGCAATCG
The DNA here is from genome assembly GCA_938028845.1 of uncultured Blautia sp. Taxonomy (GTDB): domain Bacteria; phylum Bacillota; class Clostridia; order Lachnospirales; family Lachnospiraceae; genus Blautia_A. The sequence goes on along the minus strand of CALIZJ010000258.1, from coordinate 2,724 downwards.
GACCGCCTACTGCTGCCTCCGGGGAAACGTGTCCGATGGAAGCCCCTCTGGAAGCTCCGCTGAATCTGCCGTCTGTGATCAGCGCCACGCTGGAGCCTAATCCCATTCCAGCAATGGCTGAAGTAGGATTTAACATCTCCCTCATTCCCGGTCCGCCTTTCGGACCTTCATAGCGGATAACCACCACATCTCCGGCAACGATCTTTCCGCCTTTAATAGCGTCGATCGCATCTTCTTCGCAGTCAAAAACACGTGCAGGGCCTTCGTGTACCATCATTTCCTCCACAACAGCAGAACGTTTCACAACGCCGCCGTCAGGAGCTAAATTTCCTTTTAATACGGCAAGACCTCCTGTCTCGCTGTAAGGATGGTCGATGGGACGGATCACCTCCGGATTTAAGTTCACACAATCCTTAATGTTTTCTCCCACAGTTTTTCCGGTTACTGTCATACAGTCTGTATAGAGAAGTCCTTTTTTGTTTAACTCATTCATGACCGCATACACACCGCCGGCTTCGTTAAGATCCTCTATATAGGTGGGACCTGCCGGAGCCAGGTGACACAGATTCGGGGTTTTTTCACTGATCTCATTTGCAAAGCTGATATCAAAGTCCATACCCACCTCATGGGCAATAGCCGGGAGATGGAGCATACTGTTTGTGGAACATCCCAGAGCCATATCTACGGTCAATGCATTTAAAATGGCCTTTTCTGTCATAATATCCCTTGGACGGATATTTCTTCTGTACATTTCCATAACCTGCATACCTGCATGTTTAGCAAGACGGATCCTCTCAGAATATACAGCCGGGATCGTTCCGTTTCCTCTAAGGCCCATTCCCAGAACTTCTGTAAGACAGTTCATGCTGTTTGCCGTATACATACCGGAGCAGGAGCCGCAGGTAGGACATGCCTTGTTTTCATATTCTGTGAGCTCGTCTTCGGAAATCTTTCCTGCTGCATAGGCGCCCACAGCCTCAAACATGCTGGATAAGCTGGTTTTATGTCCATGGATGTGGCCTGCCATCATAGGTCCGCCGCTGACAAAAACGGTGGGGACATTGATCCTGGCTGCCGCCATTAAAAGTCCAGGTACGTTTTTATCACAGTTAGGCACCATCACAAGGGCGTCAAACTGGTGTGCCAGCGCCATCGCTTCTGTAGAATCTGCAATAAGGTCTCTGGTCACCAGGGAATATTTCATGCCGATATGCCCCATGGCAATTCCGTCGCAGACAGCAATCGCCGGAAATACCACGGGCGTGCCGCCTGCCATAGCCACACCCTGCTTAACTGCATTTACGATTTTATCCAGGTTCATATGCCCTGGTACGATCTCATTATAAGAACTGACAATTCCAACCAGCGGCCGTTCCATCTCTTCCTTTGTCATGCCTAATGCATTAAACAGGGATCTGTGGGGAGCCTGCTGTGAACCTTTTTTTACTGCATCACTTTTCATGTTAGTCTCTCCTTTTCCGTATCTCTTCCTTAAATCGCTTCTGCGATCAAATCTCCCATTTCTGATGTTCCTACCAGTTTTCCGCCTTCTGACATAATATCTCCCGTACGGTAGCCATCTGTCAGAACCTTCTGAACCGCCGCTTCCACAGCGTCCGCCTCCTGATCTAAATCCAGGGAATAACGCAGCATCATAGCCGCTGACAAAATGGTAGCGATAGGATTTGCCTTATTCTGTCCTGCGATATCCGGCGCGGATCCGTGACTTGGCTCGTAAAGCCCGAATTTCGTCTCGTTCAGACTGGCAGAGGAAAGCATTCCGATAGAACCGGTCACCATACTGGCCTCATCTGATAAAATATCTCCAAACATATTCTCTGTAAGGATCACATCAAACTGCTTCGGGTCGCGCACAAGCTGCATCGCACAGTTATCTACCAGCATATGCTCTAATGTGACTTCCGGATAGTCCTTTGCCACCTCATCCACTACGCTTCTCCACAGACGGGAAGAGTCCAGAACATTTGCCTTATCCACACTGGTCACTTTTTTCGACCGTTTCATGGCGATCTCAAAAGCCTTTACTGCAATACGCCGTATTTCATTTTCATTATAAGTCAAAGTATCAATGGCTGTCTTTACTCCATTTTCTTCCACTGTCCTGCGCTCTCCAAAGTAAAGTCCGCCGGTAAGCTCCCTGACAATGATCATGTCAAAGCCGTCTCCTATGATTTCGTCCCTTAAAGGACACGCTGCTTTTAATTCGTTATACAGGTATGCCGGGCGCAGATTTGCAAAAAGATTTAATTCCTTACGAATGGAAAGAAGTCCGGCTTCCGGACGCTTGGATGGTTCCAGTTTATACCAGGGTGAGGTCTTCGCATCTCCGCCGATGGACCCCATCAGAACTGCATCAGAAGCTTTCGCCTGGGCGATAGCTTCCTGGGTCAGGGGAACGCCGTGTACATCAATGGATGCTCCTCCCAGCAGAACCTCTGAATATGTAAAGGTGTGATGATATTTCCCGCATACTTTATCCAGTACTTTTTTAGCCTCTCTTACGATCTCCGGGCCGATTCCGTCTCCCGGGATCAATGCAATCTTATATTCCATAATTTCCTCTCCTCGCTTTACCTGATAGGATATTGTTAATATAATAACCCACTTTCTCTCAGATTTCAACCTATTAAAGCGAAAAATCGTTAAAATATAAAAAGAGTAAGTGATGCCGACAACAACACTTACTCTTTTCTTCATAAAATT
>CALIZJ010000257.1 GCA_938028845.1 uncultured Blautia sp. | reverse complement strand
CGGTTGATCCGGATCTGCTGTCCCAGCCGCTGCTGGATCTTATCCTTTGGCTGCCGGTGGAGGTAAAAATCCACGTCAATGCCTTCCCCGGCGTTTACCAAAAGAGACAGCCACCCCGGCACCACCCGGCTTTTGTAGCCAGCCGACGGTACGTACAGATAGGAGTGGTATACCCCGTTGATCAGCACATAGCTGGAGTGCCTGAAATCCAGGGTTTCCGGTGAGAGAAATTCACTGATGCGGATATCCTCATCGGAACGGTTCTCCTTTGCGTACCGTGCCAGTACGGAAGCAATGCGCTCCTGCAAGGGATGGGTAGCACAAAGGGAGCGGTTTAAGAGCGTATACAAAACATCCGTGGTAAATTCGTCCGGATTTTCATGCTCTGTGACTTCATTGCCGCACTGGTACAGAAAGGTTTTGGCTGTCTGCGCCGTCGTCTCAAGAGACTCTAAGATCTCCCGTTCCGTCACCTTCCGGTTGGCATTAAAAGGTTCATATTCCATAACAAGGAAGAACCGCCGGGAAACGGCTTCCTTGGAGCTTAAATTCCGGACGAACTTCAGGTAATCTTCCTGCAGCTCCCGGCACCGGGGATCCGTTTCATTTTCCAGCTCCTTTCTGGATTTTTCCAGATGCTGGTTGATATCCGCCCGTTTGGAAATCATCTTGATCTGCAGCTTCACCGGACTGATCTTCAGGTAGCTGATAAAGCTGTAGATAATTCCCATCTGCTCCCTGGCACTTCTTAAGAGGAAGTTGATGGGTTCGACTTCCAGGATTTTTACATACCGGCCATCTGTCGTGTAGATGATACCGTGATCAATCTTTTCAATCGGAAGATAGTCCTCTATGGTCTGAAACTTTCGTTTCTTTTTCCTGGCGGATGACTGGGAAGCCGCATGGCTGGATTTTAAAGCACTCTTTGGTACTGCATTATTATCCTGCGTTTGCTTTGCCTTCCGGTTCTCTGCCTTGCGGGCAGCTTTCGCCTGTCGTGCAGCAAGACGGGCTTCCTGTGCAGCCTGTTTCTTTTCCATTCGGAGCTTTTCCTTCTCCGCCCGCTGTTCCCGGCGTTTTGCTGTTTTTGCACATTTCTGCTCATAGGCTAACTGCCGGATATCTTCTCTGGCCTGCCTGCGGATGCCCCGCCGGGTAGAGGTGTCGAAGGATTTATGCTCCCGTACTTTTGGCTCCCGTTTCTTTTTCCGCTTTGTTTTCCCAGAAGGAGTGGGGGAAGGGGAGCCGGACAGATCCTGCTGGGGCGCCTCTTTCGTGGGAGGTGCATCGTCCTGCTGACCGGCCCCCTCAAAAGGGGGAGAATCCTCCAAAGAGCCCTTTTTCGTTTTCTTCCGCCGTTCACGTTTGGCAGGCTTTTTTGCTTCTTTCGTGCCAGGCTGCTTCTGCCGTTTCTTCTTTGGCTCCGGCATTGCGTCAGAGCGGTAAACTACCCGCCGGTTTTTTAAAAACCGCAGGGCATTCATAAGGAAAGCGGTGATGCTCTCCCCGCCGATCCCGATGAGGGATACCATGGACGCCGGCAGTGCGGTCATGCAAAGGATGATAATGCGGGTGGTCAGGGAAAACGGCAGATGGACCACCGGTACACCAATCAGCAGGGCGAAAATAATGGCTTCAATCGCATTGCGGATATCAAAGGTTCCATTTAAGATTTTCCCTTTTTCAATAAAGTTTGGCGGAATAAAAGAGGTCCGCTGCTCATCCGGATTGCTCATGGCAGCACCTCCTCTCCAGCTTCGGTGTTCTGTGAAAGATCCGCTCCTTCTGGGGAAGTTCCGCTTTCCGGAGACGATGTTTCTTCTGCTCCTGTATCCGAGGCAGACTCTGCTGGCGCAGTCACATCTGCATAGCCGCCTTCCTGGCGCTGCTCCACTTCACTGCTGGAGACAGAGGGAAGGGCATCTACTACCGGTTTTTCATAGGTCTGTCCGGATGTCCCTAGCACCGTCCGCTCTTCTCCAAAAGAAAAAGCACCCGTCATGGTGTCATAGAACACCGGAAGGGTGCTGTCATCGGACAGGAGAAAATACAGTTCAACTGTGGTAGTATCCGGATAACCGGTTTCATCCGGCAGATATTCTGCCGATGTAATGTCTGTCTGCCCGGTACGGGTAAGATATACCGGAAACTGCTCCTTTAAGGATACAGTCTGGGCGGAAGAGAAGAACTGGCTCAGCTCTTCAAAGGATAAAAAGTCCATCTCCGTCAGCTTCTCCGGCTGGTTGCTTTCTTCCTGGGAAGCGGTCTCTTCTTGAGACTTTGTATCCGGTGTTTCCTTTCGTTCCCGGAGCCTGGAAGGAAGAAAGATTGCGACCAGCAGGAGAAAGAGCATCAGGAGGATGGACAAAATCAGTTTTATTCTGCTCATAAACGCTCCTTTATTTCTTCTCGAAAATCCAATACTGCGAGGATGTCGCATGGATTTCCGTCATCATGTCAAATGCACGGTTCACATAGTTCTTGGACTCGCTGTCATTGGGATCATTGACCAGCACCTTCCCGTCTGCGGTCAGCCCGCGCAGGACAATAAAGTGTCCGGCTGAGGTAAATAACCCCGGCCCCTGGGAGGAGATCACCGGGCGCCCTTCGGAAAGGGCCTGCAGGACCGCATTGGCGTCCGTGGTCTGGGTGACGCTCCCGCATCCGAAATGAGAAGCCGCCGCCTGGAAATAGGACCAGTAGGTGCCAGCCCCCGGCTTATAGTAGGAATTGCCGCACCAGGCGACTGCATCCACCGGAGTTATGGTGCTTCCGGTCAGGTAGCTTGCTACCATGGCAAAGGCAGTAGGGCCGCAGCCGCAGTCCGCAATCGAACCGGTGCCATAAGGGATGTTTCCGTATTCCGTCTGGATGTAGAGGGGGATCTGCATCCCGCCTGCCGGGTAAGTGCCGCCGGTATTCAGTACCTGGTAATAGCGCAGGACATGATCCACGTACTCCTTGTCCCCGTAGATGGAATAGTTCCAGCCGGGCCGGGCGCACATCATGTCGGAGTAGGCAATGGCGTTTTCCTTTGTGTAGCCGCCGTCCCGTTCCATGGCCCAGTCGATGTAAGCGGAACCGTAATTATAGCCCTGGAGGGCCAGCTTGATCCGGTCCAGGTCCGTCGGCCCGGTGCATCCGGCTTTCTGCAGGACGTCTCGGAGCGCCTGGATGCCGCACTCAATGGAGTATTCCGGATCGGTGATCGTGCCGGGGCCTCTGGGGAACCGGGTATTGTATCCGCTTTCCGATGCCTGCATGGGATCGCTTCCCCGTCCGCCGGATTCCTGCATCATGACGGCCAGGATCAGCTCCACATAATCGCTCATCCCATACCGGGCGGCAATCTCGGATACCAGTGGCCGGTAGGCAAGCACCTCATCACTTAAGTTGATCGCCATAGCCGTGCCGGAGGCAGCGCCAAAGAAGAGGGTCAGGTTACTGGCGTAGTTTTCCGCCAGTTCCTTTTGTTCCTCGCTCAAGTAAAATACATGGTCAGCAAAATAGGCGTCACCGGCAAAGGAAACGGTATAGGTATAGCGGGTAAATGTTACGGTTTCCGTCTGAGGCGTTTCCCCTTCTGCGGCTTCCGTCTCCACTTCCACAGAAACGGTTTCTTCCGCTACATCATAAGAAAAAAGCCCGTCCTTGTTTTCCCGGATCAGGCTTTGGAGTTTGTCGATATTGATATTTTCATAATCATCCTGGCTGGCACAGAACTGGGAGATCAGCAGGTGGGCATTGACCGCTATGGTCGTCTCATAGGGATCTACGATCTGTACGGTGGAGCCCTCCGGAAGCGCTGCAATGGCAGTGTTGATCTCTTCTAAAAGATCCGCATGGCTTTCTTCCAGGACTTCCACAATCGCCTGCCTGGCGTTCTGGATATTCTCATTGATCAGGGCATTGCTGTTTAAAGCCCCAGTGTTTTCTGTCAGAGATCCGAAGATCAGCCCCGGCAGCATCAGGATGAACAGCACGGGAAGCAGTAAAAACCCCAGGATAACGGCTCCGGCTTTCAAAAGAGTATGCCGGTTTGCGATGGCAGCACTGATGGCTGCCGTAAAGGGACCGGCTGCCGCACCCGCCACGGTCTTGGACAGATGGGCGGCGGTCTTCATGGCATGTAAGTGGGAGGCTGCACTGGTGCCTACATCGACAGCTTCCCCAAGACCAGAGCTTTGCTCCGCCATTTACATCCGGTCCTTTCGCTGCGGGGCAGGCGGCAGCTTCTGGACAATGGATTCGTTGTAGGCGACTTTTCCATTGCCAGCGTCGTACGGTGTTTTCTCCACCGTATCCTGTGCGTACTGCTTATACCAGGCAGCACCGTCCACGGATTGGACTGTCTCAAAGCTGCCATGGGTAGGGGCTGCGTACTGGTCAGCACTGTAAAGGGCAAATTCCCGGCTGCCGGCATCGGATTTTTCCACGCCGGTCATCCGTCCGCCGCCGATCTCCATGTTCGAGTAGGTGGCGGCATCCGGAGCAGAGGTGTCGATTCCCATGTAGGAGGCATAGGCTTTTGCCGCATCCTCCCCTTTGATGGAGCCGACCTGCCCGTAATTGCCCTGGGCGATATTGCTGATCACATTATTGGCAAAGTCTCCGCCTTTCTTGAGCGAGGACTGATAAAGCATATTCCCGACGCTGGGCCCTTCCGAATAGTGGGTAGCAGCATTGACGGCTTCCCGCTGTACCTGGCGTCCCACTGCACCGGCAAGGCCGCCGGAGAGAAAGCTGCCGCCAACGGCTGCGCTTCCGGGAGAGGATGCCCTGCGGTATCCGCCGCCACCGCCATGTCCGTGGAAGGCTCCGGCAAGACCCCGGCCTGCAATGAGCAGCTCCGCCATCATGTTCCCGCCGGTGTTTCCTACATTGATCCCCAGGGATGCCATAAAGCTGTCGATCTTCTGGGAAACCTTGAGGAAAGCGATGGCACAGAGGAACCAGATGAACACATTTCCGGTCACAGCTTCCTTTCCCTGTTCTGCTACGGCTTCCTCTACCTGGGCTTCTGTCAGCTCTGCCGCAAAGACCGGCATGGAGCAGAACAACACCAGACAGGAAACCAGTACCAGGGCAGTGAGGATTGGTTTTTTGTATTTCATGGACTCCTCCTTTCATCAGAGTGATAACGGGTTTGCGAGGAAAGTGCCGACCATGCTGGTAAACAGCCGCAGGCACCAGGCGTTCATCAGCAGCAGGAAGAACTGCCCGCCCAGCATCCGGCACCAGGATTTGAAGATGTTCCCGGTGGACTGGGAGGCGCCTGTGGCAAAGGCAACCGGCGCCGTGTAGACCAGCACTCCCAAAAGGATGTAGCGTTCCGCTGCCTCAAAGAGCAGCTTGATGTAATTCCACGCCAAAATCAAAACTAAAATCAGGGCGATAATCGCCACGGCTCCATTGGCGCATACACCCAGGATGACAGTGATGACTGAATTGAAGCTGGCAAAATCCAGGGAGGGAAGCTCCTCCGTCAAGATCCAGTCATAAGGCGTCCCTGCGATGCCAAGGAGCAGGTTCACGATGTCTTCTGCATAAAAGGCCAGGAAGATAAAAATAAATGAACGGATGGAAAGTTTCAGGGGATCCTCTGCTTCGATTCCGGCACCCATGAAGTAGTTCTTGAAAAGCTGCCACACCCAGTTTAAGAGGATGAGGCCAAGAGCCAGTGCCAGAAACACATCGTACATGGTTTCAGCTGCAGGAAAATAGCGCAGGAACGTGTCCATGGAGCAGCCGAGGGCGCCCAGGACTGAAGTGGTGATCAGATCCAGGATGTTCATGACCTGTTCTGCGATCCATTCCACGATTCCGTCCAGTATTCCCATGTGGTTTCCTCCTTTCCGGGCTTATCCGCTGTATGTGCCTCCGGCAAAGAACGGGGTAATGTATGCCATAATAAAACCAAGGCCGTTCAGAATCGCCCAGGTAATGATGATCCGCTTCAGCCAGGCACGGCTCTCATCCACGGTCTTGCCGGATTTCGAGAAATTCATCAAAAGCAGCGCCACGGATGCGGTCACTACGGCGGCAATGGTGGATATGAGGACGATCTGGTTGTAGACATCCTTCATGATCTCATTGGCCTTGTCCCACATATTGGAAGCAAGCACCGGCTGGACATTCGCAGCGACAAGAGTAAAGAGCAGGAAGGCTGCGTAGAGGTATTTCCCGTAGCAGACCGTCCGCTTTTTCTCCGGTGAAGAGTTTGCAGGTAACTGTTTCATGTATGACCTCCTTCATTGATCTTGAAAAAACGGACGGGATTGCTTTTCCCGCCCGTGCTTATAATTTCCTGCCTCAAAAAGCAAAAGCAGCCCGGTCAATGCGGACTACTTCTGCAAAGCCATATGAAGTTGTTGAAGGGAAACCTCCTTTCCCTGCACGAAAAAACGCAGCCAATCCGGGCGGGAGGCTGCCGCCTTTGGATGCGCTGCGTTTTCGCTGCATATAATTTTGACAGTACCTATTGTAACATGGGGAAATTTACGGCACAATCGCAAAACCGTGCCAGTTTCGTGCGAAACCGGGAAGAATGTGTGCCACGGTCAGAACGAAGAGAAAGCGGAAAAGTCTGGAAAGTAGAATTATTCTGAACCTGGAAGATGGACGTCCCGAAAGAAGGTATTATAGTCCACCTGAAAGATCTGGGCCAGGCCTGCAAGGACCGAGATGCGGATGCTGTAGGTACCGCCTTCGATCTGAGAGTAGATGCTCCGGGTGATGTCCAGATCCATAAGCTGCAGTTTGGAAACCACCTGGTCCTGCGTCAGTTTCCGCTCCATACGCAGAGAGCGGATGGTTTCGCCAATCTGAATATCCTGTTTCAGTTTTTGTTCCATGACAAAAGCCTCCTTTTTCGCGCTTCCGGGAGTATACCGAAACCGATCTTGTGGATTTGCAATGTATACATTGCAGTTTCCTTGATTCTACTGGATATTCCGAGTATAATTGCAATGTATTCATTGCAAAACCGCAGGGGCTTAGGCCCTGCGGTCAGTTCTGTTTCTCTACCAGGGAGGCTTTGGAGAGCAGCTCCTGGATTGTTTCGATGGTTTTGTTATCCAGGGAGCTGACATATTGGATGAGGTTTAAGGCAGCCGGCGACATCCTGTAATCATGCGCCTGGCTTAAAAGCCAGCGATCCATGGACATGTTGAAGGTTTTGGAAAGGAGCATGGCAACTTCCAGAGATGGAAGTTGTTGTCCACGTTCAATCTTGGTATAGTATGAATAGGAAATGCCTGCTTTTTCTGCAGCATATTCCTGGGTGTATCCGAGCTGGAGCCGCCGTTCCTTCAGGATCCTGCCGATCCGACTGATTTCAGATTGTTCCATGTTCTTTACACCCCCTTTTCCATGTTTGCCTTTATGGTAAGACATAAATAGTGCCTGAACCACACACTATTTATGCTCATAACAGACACAAATAATGCTTGTTACAGACATAAATAAAGCGGGAGGAAGGACGATGCAGAAGGGAAAGTATTACCGGATGAGGAAAGAACTGGTATGGGGAGCGGGCATCCTGGCAGCCCTGCTTCTTTTTTTCACAGCTTTTGGGAAAATGAAAGATACGGCAGATATGCCGCAACAGGAGAGATTCACTTCTATGGAGTATAAAGAACTGCCGCCAGTCCAGTCTGAGCTGTCGGATCCGGAGAGCTGTTATCTGTGTGGTACAGCAAAGGAAAGCCTGATGGGATATTTCCGGCAGTTTGATGATCTGGGGATAATCAGCGTAAATCCGTGGTATGTGCTTGACTTAGGCATCCTGCCTCATGAGAAGGATGGAACAGATACCAGCGGCACCAGGACTGCTATGACAGGCACAGGGGAAGGAGGAGATTTCTTCTCCAGTACACAGACACCCTCCCGTGGGATTTCCACGGTAGAAGTCAGCTATGGGGAAGATAGCATCCTGGATGTGGAGAAGGCAAAAAATGTTCTTTGCCAGGACTGCCTGGATAAGCTGCTCGCTGTCATGGAAACCTATGGACCGGAAGGGGAAGAACCAAAGCCCAGGGATCTCTGCCTGGTGGATTTTCAGACGCTGGAGCTGTATTCACTGCAGGAGCAGTATGCCAGCTACTACATCCGGGATTATTATGTGCGGCTGGATCAGACGGATGACGGGATGGAGGTGGAAGCGGTCTATGCACCGGAAAGAAAGTAGCGGGAACCTGCAGATACATTTTGAAAATTCCATGTCTTTATGGCTTCTCATATTTTTTTCTGATATTTTTTGAAGTGAAGCAAAGAAATGAAAGTGTGGATATGATGATTCTGAAACAATCGGCCTCTGCAAAACTTCAAAGGGCAGACGGGGGATATGCTGCATCAGAACAGTCAAAGAAATGTTTCAAAGCCAATCACGAAAAGCCATTTCATTCTGATTAATAATGCGGGGCGGCGGCACTTTGTGCTGTCCCCCCGTGCTTGCCTATCTGTAAAGGCTAATAAGAATGTCAATGTCAATGCCAATGCGCGTTCATCTTGATCGTTGCCTGGCTCGGCTGCCTTTGCTACTTTTTTTATAAATCCATTTTCTCAATCTTGCGAATACCAATATGGGTAAATAATATTCCCGCACAAATAGAATAAAGGAGAAAAATCATTGTAGAGAGTGCGATTTGTGAGCTGTTTGAAGAAGTTACAACTATGTAATGTAATGGCGAGAGATATTTTATCCCGTCTATATAAGACATTAAATTCATTATGATATAGAGAATCATGTACACGCCTACACATACAAGTGTCTTCAACCTTGTTGCCATTAGCATTACGAGAAAAATCGTTATCAGCCAAAACATACAATTACAAATGATTTGAGCGACTTCCATACTCACATTACTATCATAGAATATGCCGCTTGCAACATTTGGATTGTGAACAAGCACAGCATAATAAAATACGATACTCGTTAGAACTAATAAAATATCTATGAATACCGAAAAAATTAACAGTGCTAATTCTTTGCCTCCATATATCAATTTTCGGATACCGATTTGATTTATGTATAAGCGAATACTCTTATTCTCAATTTCTGATGCCAAACTTCTTCCAATGATTGCAGATAAAATCACATTGAAAATGAACATAGACTGACTCATCTGAAACATTGCGCTGACAAAGCCTATGGCTGTTATATTTCCTGTACCTGTATATGTGATAACATCTGAATTAGAAGCTAAACCCACAGAATATAAAATTGGCACAAGTAAAATTGCAAACATGAGCCACGAATCTTTTCTTTGGAATAGTTTTTTTAATTCTACTTTTGTGATAATTGCAAGAGTGTTCATTCTTATCCCTCCATTCCAAACAGGCTTTTGAGATTATTTTTCTGGACGGAGAAACCACAAATATAATGCCCTTTTTGCAGTAATATCTTCTGAATATCTATAATAAGTGTTTCGTCCTGAAACATGATTTTATCCTCGAAGAAACGCAAATCGCTACATTTTTCAAGAAGTGACCGCTTTATATCATCAGAAATTGTGCGTTCGATTTTTACGGTATAAGTTTGCTTATGTTCAAGTGGCTGGTCTAACTGCTTGTTGCCTTTTGAAATCATGACCACTCTATCGCAAATTTCATCTACATCATCTAAATCATGGCTTGAAAATAATA
>CALIZJ010000256.1 GCA_938028845.1 uncultured Blautia sp. | reverse complement strand
CAATCCTGCCGCAAGGGTAACCTTTGCTTTATGGTCGGTCTGGCGGAAGCGGAGTTCCTGCGCCAGTGCGGCCATTGTCAGCAAATAATAATTATCATTTGCCGTCTTATCTTTCATCAGTAAACGTCAAATCGTCCGCCTTTCGCTAAATTGAGTTTTAGTCCATACTTGAGAAAAACAATAGATTTTTTCAAGGAGGAACTCATACTATGGATCAGTGCACTCATGAGGTACGTGCTGAGTACTGGAGAAACATTATTAAAGCCTGCGGGCAGCGCCCCGCAGGGCAGTCAGCTAAAAAGTGGATGGACGAAAATGGGATCTGTGAGCAGAGCTATTATCATTGGCAGCGGAAATTCAGACAGCAGGCCTATGATCAGATGAAAGAAAAAGAGATGCTCCCATCTGTGGCAGAAAAAGCAGAAGTCTCTTTTGCAGAAATCCCATACAGCCCAGCGGTCAGGGAAGACCTATCAGGTGTTAATGAAGCCGGTTGTGCACCAATTGCTGCCGTTATCCGGACTTCTGCAATGAGTATAGAGATCTCAAACCAGATTTCCGAATCTCTTCTGAGCAGGATCCTGCGGGAGGTGTCCAATGCTTGAGGATGCGGCAGGGATCCGGCGTGTGGTCCTTGCCTGCGGAACAGTTGACCTCTGGAAGGGGATTGATGGGCTTGCAATGATCATCGGGGATCAGTACGGACAGAATCCATTTGAAAAAGGGACACTTTTCCTCTTCTGCGGCAAGCGGTCTGACCGCTGTAAAGGACTGCTCTGGATGGGGACGGGATTTCTGCTTTTGTATAAAAGATTCGAAAACGGGCGGATGTCCTGGCCAAGGAATACACAGGAGGCAGCCGATCTTACGGAGGAGCAGTTCCATTATCTGATGATGGGGCTTAACCCGCTGGATCTCAGGGTGAAAGAGGTGGCGCCCGAAAAAATATATTGAACTGATTGTGCAAAACAGAGAAATTTTTCTTCTCTTTTATCTGCCTGAAAATCAGTGTTCCAGAGGCGTAGAAGGTATCTCCTGGTGCAGCAGCAGAGCCTGGCAGCGATACTTCCGGGAACAGGCAAATCTTGAGGACCCTATAGTTTACAGGCGGTCAGTCCGAAGCTGGACATGCCAGAAAACAGGGCAAAATGACGGATTGTTTTTCTTCCGTGATTGGCGCAAGCGCGCATTTTCTGGTATACTTTTTTACAGGAAAGGCGGTCGTCAGTATGTGTCAGAAATTTACACCCGAACAACTGAAAAACATGGATATGGAGACAAAAGACAGTGTCATTTTTCAGATGCAGGACCGTCTGGATAAGCTGGAGCATGACTATGAGAATCTGATCGAGCAGATCCGCCTGGCAAACCAGCAGCGTTTCGGACGGCATACAGAAAAACTGGACGAGATTGCAGGACAGCTCTCCTTCTTTAATGAAGCGGAAGCGAACTGCGTGGAAGACGCAGCAGAACCAACAATAGAGGAAACCATCTGTCTGGAACTGAAACCTGTACGCCGCACAAAGAAAAAAGGACAGAAAGAGGAAGACCTGAAGGAGTTCCCGCAGGAAGAAATCCCCCATGATGTTCCGGAGGAGGAATTGATCAAAACCTTTGGTGAAAGTAATTATAAAAGCATGCCGGATGAGGTTTACTGGCAGCTGCGGTTCGAACCTGCGAAGTGGATCGCAGAGAAACATATCGTAAAGGTATATGTTGGTACAGATGGACTCCATCAGGATGAATTCCTGCGGGGAGACCATCCTTCCACTTTGTTTAGAGGGAGTATTGCCACCCCTTCTCTGGAAGCGGCGATCATCAATGCGAAGTACGTGAACAGTAATCCCCTGGATCGTATTTCCAGAGATTTTCAGACAAATGGGCTTCAGTTATCGAAACAGACCATGTCAAACTGGACGGTCTGGACAGCGGAACGATATTTCCAGCCGGTATACGACTGGATGAAAAAACGTCAGCTGGAAGCTCATGTCAACCAGTGTGATGAAACAACGGTAGAAGTGATCCATGACGGCAGACCTGCAGGCAGTAAAAGCTATATGTGGGTGCATCTCACCGGTGAACTCAGTCCAGGTCCAAAGATTGTTGTGTACGAGTACCAGAAGACCAGGCACAGCAGCCATCCCAAAGAGTATTATAAAGACTTCAAAGGAGTCCTGATGACGGATGGACTGGAACAATACCATAAGCTGGCAAGGGAACTGGAAGGGGTGACCAATGCGAACTGCATGGCGCATGCGAGGCGTCATTTTGCCAATGCGATCAAGGCGGTCGGGAAAGGCAATGAAGAAGCCATCCGATCTTCTATTGCGTATAAAGCACTGGTAAGGATCGGGGCGATCTATAAGCTGGAGGGAGCCTTAAAAGGACTGACTGCGGAAGAACGCCTGAAGGAACGGCAGGCCTCAATCAAGCCATTGGTTGAGGAATATTTTGCGTGGGTCAGAGAGATCTGTTCTGACCAGACGGTCCTCCCGAAGGGAGAAACTGCAAAAGGATTGAATTACAGCCTGAATCAGGAAGAATATCTGAAAGTATTTCTTACGGATGGGGAAGTGCCGATCGATGATTCGGCCAGTGAGCGTGCGCTGCGGAATTTTACAGTTGGCCGGAAAAACTGGGTGACGATCAATACAGTCAGAGGTGCGCAGGCAAGCGCAGTCATTTACAGCATCACGGAGACAGCCCGGGCGAATAACCTGAATGTTTATTATTATATCCGGTATCTGCTGACAGAGCTGATAAAGCGAAAAGATAAAGACGGAAATATAGATGAAGCAATGTTGGAGTCGATCATGCCATGGTCGAAAGAACGTAAGTAGGTAATCATCCGTATCTTCAAATCCCTTCCTGCATTTGATAAGATGTTCTCAAATGATGGAGGTGATACCAATAGAGATGGATGGCAATAAAATCTCAAAAACTGATCTCTGGGCTGATCGAGTCCATTCTTTCCAGGAAAGCGGCTTATCCCGCAAAGACTGGTGTCAGCAGAATGAGATCCCACAGTCTACTCTGGGCTATTGGATCCGTAAGATCCAGTCAGGAACTACTGGAACGGAATCTTTTTCTGATCCGGTGTTCGCAAAGCTCCCGTCGGAACAGGAGCTGCAGTTTAACGCTCCGGCAGGAAATCATTCTATTACGATCTTTCTTCCGGGAAACATCCGGATTGAAGTGGGTGCCGACTGTCCTGCCAGGCTGATGACTGCTCTGCTCCAGGCTTTGAAGAACTATGCTTGATTTTTCAGGAAGCACAACGGTCTATCTGGCGTGCGGGGTTACGGATCTTCGCAAGAGTTATACCGGTTTAGCCGCAATCATCAAACTGAAATTCCATCTCGACCCGTACTCCCGCTGTATGTTCGCATTCTGCAATCGCAGACGCACATTGATTAAGATCCTCCAGTGGGACGGTTCCGGATTTTGGATCCTGATGAAACGCCTGGACCGGAATTCCTTCCATTGGCCGGACACACCGGATGAACTGCGGAAAGTGACTCTCAAAGAGATCCACTGGCTGTGCGATGGATTGTCCCTGAATCCCAGCGGCGCTTTTGAAGAACGCCACCCAAAGATCGTGGTCTGAGCCCGTTTCCTGTCAATTCGCAAAAAGCCGAAAATTCCTTGATTTTACGCAGATTTTCCTCTGCTCCTGAAAGCAGTTTCCAATAGAAACCAGCTCCTTTTTATGGTAAACTGTCCATAGAGATTTCAGAAAGATGAGGCGGCACGATGGATCCGATTTTTACAGAGGAACAACTGAACAGGATGAGCAGGGATGATATGCTTTCACTGGTAAAGATCATGCAGGGGCATTATCAGAAACAGAAAGAGGCCCTGGAAAAACAGGAAACGAGGATCCAGCTCCTGGAAGAGAAAACAAAGGAACTGGAATTCCTGAACGCCATGCTCTCGGATCGCCTTACCCTTGCCCAGAGGAAACGCTTTGGAGCGTCCAGCGAAAAATATGCGGACGGGTATACCCAGCTGGATCTTTTCAACGAGGCAGAGCAGGAAGCGGATCCCAATGCCCCGGAACCGGACCTGGAAGAGGTCCATCCGTCTTCTTACAAGAGGAAGAAACGTTCCGGCAAAAAGGAGAAAGACCTTTCCTCCTTTGAGACAACCGAAGTGATCGAGTACAAGCTGACAGGGGCAGACCGTTACTGCCCGGACTGCAATACGAAATATAAGGTTGTCACAAAGGAAACCGTAAAACGGCTGAAATTCGTTCCCGCACGGTTTGAAGTCGTGGAAGAAGTGACCTTTGTATACAGCTGCCCGAAATGCGGAGCCATGAAGCGGCCGGAAAAAACGCCGTCCCTTCTGAAAGGCAGCGTGGCAACGCCATCCCTGGTGTCGGGCATCATGAATGCCAAGTATGTAAACGGGATGCCGCTTGCCCGTCAGGAACGGGAATTCGCCCGGTACGACCTGAACCTTTCCACAAAGACCATGGCGAACTGGATCATCCAATGCGCGGACCGGTATCTGCAGCCACTCTACGCTCTGATGAAAGAAGAGCTGCTCCGGAGTAAATATTTACACGGAGACGAAACCCGGATCCAGGTGATCGATGAACCGGACCAGAAGGGCTCCACCCAGAACTGGATGTGGGTCTATCTCACCGATGAATACAGCGGTTCACCCCGGATGGTCCTCTTCCAATATGAAAGGACCCGCGCCGGATATCATCCGGTGGAATTCCTTGGAGACCAGTTTGAGGGATATTTCACCTGTGATGGTTACCAGGCATACCACAGTCTCCCGGAAAGGATCACTGTAACGGGATGCATGGCCCATGCGAGGCGCAGGTTTGATGAAGCCCTGACGGTACTGAAAAAGGATTTCACCAAAGAGCAGCTGAAGGAGACAACCGCATATCAGGCAATGGCACGGATCGGGATGCTCTATAAGATTGAGGAGATGATCCGTGACAAGTCACCGGAAGAACGGTATGAAGAGCGTCAAAAGCAGGCGAAACCGCTTTTAGAGGCTTTCTTTGAGTGGCTTCATACACTGGAGGATTCCGTAGACCGGTCTTCGTTGATCGGTGAAGCTGTCCTGTACACCCTGAACCAGGAAGCTTATCTGAAAAGATATCTGGAGGACGGACACTTAAGTATTGATAATCTGGCAGCGGAACGTGCACTAAAAAACTTTGCGACAGGGAGACGGAACTGGCTTTTCGCAAAGAGCATCCGTGGAGCGCAGGCCAGCGCAACTGTATACAGCATCACGGAAACAGCCATGCTGAACGGGCTGAAACCCTACAATTATCTCACCTATGTGATGGAGCAGATGAAAGATCTTAGTCCATTCCCGGAAAAGGAAGCTATGCTGGAACTGCTTCCATGGTCCAACAGCCTGCCGGCTGACTGCCGCAGCAAACTGAAAAAATGAGAGACTAATTTTCCCCCGGTAAATACTGGGGGATTTTCATATTTTGTCAAGATACGGATGATTACCTACTTACGAAAGAACTTCCAGCAGAATGTTACAGTAAGCGCCGCCAATGAACAGCGGCGCATGACTTATGAGGGGCGTAGGATTTGACGTTTACTTTCATCAAAGTTTGCCTGCCTGTTCCGCAGA
>CALIZJ010000255.1 GCA_938028845.1 uncultured Blautia sp. | reverse complement strand
GGAAAAGAAGGACGGATTTCTATAATCATGGCGGTACTTTCTCTTCTTCTGTGCATATATGCGGTATTTTTAAATAAAAATGGAACCATAGAACTCGCCTATGCCCAGGACTGTTTAAAAGCAGCCGGCGCCGGAGCTGCTTTTGCCCTTGGTTTTTATATAGAAAGCCGTTTTATCCAGTTCACGCCTCCAAAACAGCTTTCACATAAAATATTCCGGCTGATCCTGGGTCTTTTGGTCACACTCTGCATCCAGGAAGGATTAAAGCCCCTTATCGGAACTTCTCTGCCCGCCTCTTTTATACGGTATTTTCTTGTGGTGGCATGGATTCTGATCATTTACCCTCTTTTGTTCACAAGATTCTCCAAAGCCGGCCAAAAAGGGATCTGACCCCACCTTTTTTATCAGCACATCGGTTTTCTTCATAAAAAATGCCAGGGAGCGGTCTTCCTTCCCTGGCATTTCTTTCTTGTTCTATAAACAATACAGCCTTATTTTCCAATTATTGATTGCTCAAATATTTTTCAATGCTGCACATAGCAGCCTCTTCATCTTCTCCGTTAGCAGAAAGAGTGATCTCTTCACCTGCGTCCAAGCCCAGTGTCATCATCCCCATAATGCTTTTGGCATTCACTTTCTTTTCGCCAATCTCAACATGAATTTCACTGTTAAACTGACTCGCCACCTGTACTAACTGCGCAACAGGGCGCGCCTCAAGACCAGTGGATAAATTAATGGTGATTGGTTTTTTAATCATAATAACTCCTCCTTGTTTTCCCGCAGCCCATCTGCAATTTCACTGAGCTTACGCAGGCGGTGGTTCACGCCTGACTTGCCAACCTGCGGGACCAACATTAAACCTAATTCTTTTAGTGTAGATTCCGGATACTGCAGCCGCAATTGGGCAATCTGGGCAAGACCTTCGTTCAGACTCTCAAAGCCTATGGTATTCTGGATCAGCTTTATATCCTCCACTTGCTTTACCGCTGCATTTACCGTCTTATTAATATTTGCAGTTTCACAATTTACTTTCCTGTTTACTGAATTTCGCATTTCTTTCAGTATACGGATGTTTTCCAGGTCCATCAATGCCACGTTTGCTTCCATGACCGCCAGCATATCTACGATCTGTGCGCCTTCTTTCACATAGACCACATATGATTTCTTGCGCAGAACAATCTTTGCATCGACTTGAAAACTGCGAATAATTTCCTGAAGCTGCTTTGCCTTTTTTTCATCCTGGCATACGATTTCAAAATGGTATCCCTTCCTGGGATCGCTTATGGAGCCGGATGATAAAAAAGCCCCCCGGACAAACGCCCTTTTGCAGCAGCTCTGCTGCGTGACCAGCCCGTTGCAAAAGGATAATGCTTCTCCGTTTTCTACGTCCCTTTTTAGCTTCGTACTCTGAAGAACAGCCTGGACCTGCTCCGGGTCGGATAGTTCGATAAAATATACCGTTCCCTTTTTCAGATATTTATTTTCCCGGACGGAAACTTCTGTCTTTATATTAAAGGTTTTTTGCAGCAATGTAAAGTATTTTCTTAGAACTGTCTCATTTTCTGTCTGAAAGCGGAGGGTCCCGTCATCAGCCAGTCTGCCGCAGCAGCTTAAAAGCGCTGCTGTTTCCGCTATCTGACAATGCAGCCCCGTACCGATCTGCCTGGAAAGTTCTTCTTTCACCATCCCCGAAAAAGACATTTCCCATACCTCTCCTTCTGTCTGCAGCAGTTCAAAATACTACTGTCCTTTTACAATACGATCCTTTTCAATATCCCTGTGCTCCAGCCTTAAACCGTATTCCTTTATCTCTGTAAGCCGGCTGTAAAGAACTCTGGCAAGGGTCACAGATCTGTGCTTGCCTCCGGTACAGCCAATAGCGATCACCAGACTGGTTTTCCCCTCCCTGATATAATGGGGGATTAAAAATTTCACCATGTCTTCAAGCTTGTCTGCAAACTGCCGCGCCACATCGTTGTCCATCACATACTGATATACGCCCTCATCCATTCCGGTCAGCGGCCTTAACTCATCCACATAATAAGGATTGGGCAGGAAACGTACATCAAACACCAGATCCGCATCTGATGGGATTCCATATTTAAACCCAAAGGACAGCACAGAAATCACTAGATTCTGGAAATCTTTGTTATCAATAAATATTTTTTCTATCTCTTCCTTAAGCTCTCTGGTTAAAAGATGGGTGGTATCAATGATATAATCCGCCCTTTCTTTTAAAAAGTTCATCCGCTTACGCTCCAGGCGGATTCCTTCGTCCACTCTTCCATTAGCAGTAAGGGGATGGCTGCGTCTGGTCTCTTTATAACGCTTGACGAGAACTCTGTCCTCTGCATCCAAAAACAGGATCTTAAACTCGTATCCCAGGCTTTTCATCCTGTCAAGGAGCATCTCAAGCTCATCTAAAGAACTTCCGCTTCTGGCATCAATTCCAAGAGCCACATTCTGCGCTTCCCCCTTATCCACCTCGCTCATTAAAGAAGCGAATTTCTCCAATAAGGGAATGGGCAGATTATCCACACAAAAATAGTGGGCATCTTCCAGCATTTTAAGAGCAGTCGTCTTTCCAGCCCCAGATAGCCCTGTCACTATTACAAAACGCATTCTTTCCTCCTCTTAACGCTTACGCCGCGTCCTCAAGGCAGATCTGAAAGTTTACTTTCAAATTTCCTCTTCCGTTAAAAATCTCCTAAAAATTTCACTTCCGGCTCAAGGGTTACACCGAACTTTTCATAAACCCGCTCGATCACATCGTCCATCAGATCTTTTACGTCTCTGGCACAGGCATTTCCTGTATTGATCACAAAGCCGCAGTGTTTTTCCGATACCTGAGCGCCGCCCACACGGTACCCGCGAAGGCCGCTCTCCATGATCAGCTTGCCTGCAAAATATCCCTGGGGCCGTTTAAAAGTACTTCCTGCACTGGGATACTCTAAGGGCTGCTTACTGATGCGCATCTGGCTGAGTTCTTTCATATATGCGGCAATCTTTTCCGGGTCGCCTTTTTTCAAAGAAAGAACCGCCTCTAAAACCAGATAGCCTGCCTTTTTTATGATACTGGTACGGTAGCCCAGCTCCAGCTTTTCTGCCGGAATCGTAAGAATCTCGCCGTCTTTCGTCATAACCGTCACTTCACAAAGAACATCCTTCAGCTCGCCGCCGTACGCCCCGGCGTTCATCACAACCGCGCCGCCTATCGTTCCGGGAATCCCTCCGGCGAATTCAAATCCGGTAAGGGATGCATTTTTAGCTGCTGCGGCAATAGCAGAAAGCAAAGCGCCTGCGCCGGCACGAATTTTTTCTCCCTCTACTGAAATCTGATTGCTGTTCCTAAATATCTGGATAATGACCCCACGATAACCCAGGTCACTCACCAAAAGATTGCTTCCATTTCCCAGAATAAAATAGGGAAGATTCTCTTCCCTGCAAATATTCAGTATCTCACGAATCTGCCCGTATGATTCCGGAACCAGAAAATAATCTGCTGGTCCCCCGATCCGAAAGGTGGTATGGCGGCACATCGGTTCATCCAAATATACATTCTGCGCCCCCAGTAACTGGCTGAATTTTTCTTTCACTTCCTGTTTCACAGATTTCGTCCCTCTGACTTTCTATTTTATTTTTCTTTCTTTTCTTCAAGGAGATCCTTTACCACTTCTCCTGCGATCATTAAGCCTGCCGAGGCAGGTACAAAGGCAATACTGCCCGGCACCGGACGGTTTGATGTTCCTTTGCTCTCTTCACTTTTGGGAACGGATATTGGCTTTTCCTTTGAATAAAGGACCTTTACTTTACGGATTCCTCTTTTTCTAAGCTCAGAGCGGACAACCTTTGCCAAAGGACATACGCTGGTCCTTGAAATGTCTGTAATCTCAAACCTGGAAGGATCCAGTTTGTTTCCAGTACCCATACAGGAAATGATGGGAACCCGGCATTCTTTCGCCCGGCTTATGAGCATCAGTTTCGATGTCACTGTGTCAATGGCATCTACAATATAATCGTATGCATGAAAATCAAACATACCTTCTGTATCTTCATTATAAAATACTTCATAAGTGTGTACGATAATATCATCGTCTATGTCGTGGATCCTCTCTTTTGCCACCTGGACCTTGCTCTTCCCGATGGTAGAACGAAGGGCAAAAAGCTGCCTGTTAATATTTGTCACCGAAACTTTATCGTGATCCACCAGGGTAAGGCTTCCCACTCCGCATCTTGCCAATGCTTCCACTACATATGAACCCACTCCCCCAAGTCCAAACACGGCAATCTTCGCCGTCCCTAATTTGGTAACTCCTTCCCTTCCTATTAACAATTCCATACGGGAATATGCGTTCTGCATACACAGTCCTCCTACAAGCTTCTTAATACGATCTCTGTGCAACCGCACTCTTTATCCTAGTAACCGGCATCTTTTATTTGCCGTTTTCTATAATTATACTATCTGCTACCTTAAATGTACAGTTTTTCATACTTTTTTAAGAATCGCCGTATATTTCAAACTGTTTTTGACACACTAACAGTATTCACTCAGGAAAGAAGGAGCATTTATGTGGCAACAGATATTTCTTGGTTTCATAGGACTTTGTTCCGGGATCATCATCGCCGGAGGAATTGCGGGACTTATGATCGGTCTTTCCATCGTTCCCCGCTATACCGGCATCACCCATACTGCCGATTATATCCTATTATATGAAGACGCTTCCTTATTAGGAACTGTCTTTGGCATTACTGCCTTTTTATTTAAACTGCCCCTTCCCTTTGGGCCTGTGTTTCTGGCGGTTTTCGGAATCTTTTCCGGTATTTTCCTGGGAGGATGGATTTTAGCCTTAGCAGAAATGGCAGATGTTTTTCCTATCTTCTGCCGGAGGATCCGTTTCACCCAGGGACTTCCCATTGTTATATTTTCTGTTGCTCTGGGAAAATCGGCGGGTTCTCTTCTCTTTTATTACCTCGGCTGGCAGTAAAGGCATATTTTCCGTTTTGATTATACTAGAAATCAGGGAAATGTCAAAATAAAAATACAGGAAAGGAAAATTTTCATGACCACGCAGCAAGAACAAAAAAAGCAGAAACAATATGAAAAATATGTAAAAGAAATCACGCCTACCCACAGCCTTCCCTTAAATATGGTGAAAGCATTTGTTTGCGGCGGTTTGATCTGTACCCTTGGGCAGGCGATCCTTAACTTTGCCCAAAGCCGCGGACTGGACCGTGATACAGCGGGTACCTGGTGCTCCCTTATCCTGATCTTTCTCAGCGTTCTTTTAACAGGACTGAACATCTATCCTAAAATCGCGAAATTTGCCGGGGCCGGAAGCCTTGTACCCATTACCGGCTTTGCAAACTCTGTGGCATCCTCTGCCATTGAATTCCGTCCGGAAGGGCAGGTATTCGGCATTGGCTGTAAAATATTCACCATCGCAGGTCCGGTGATCCTGTATGGGATCTTAAGTTCCTGGGCCCTTGGCGTTATCTATTATATTTTAAAATTATTGGGGGTGAGCGCATGAACGGCCAGTATACAAAAGGAAGCGCCAGTGTAGAATTCCCTGCACCTGTGTACATTTGGAGCGCAGCGTCTGTTGTGGGAAAAAAGGAAGGGGAAGGACCTTTAGGGGAGACTTTTGACATGATCTGTGAAGATCCTATGTTCGGTGAAGATACCTGGGAAGCCGCAGAAGGCACTATGCAAAAGGAAGCCGCCGCTCTGGCCATAGGAAAAGCAGGGCTTTATCCCGGGGATATCCGCATGGTATTTGCCGGGGATCTTCTTGCACAGACGATTGCCACTTCTTTCGGCGCAGCGGAAATAGGAATTCCCTTTTATGGATTATATGGCGCCTGCTCTACTATGGGAGAGTCTCTTTCCCTGGGAGCCATAGCTATTTCCGCAGGCTGCGGAGAACATATCTTATGCGCCACTTCCAGCCATTTCGCCAGCGCAGAAAAAGAATTCCGTTTTCCCTTAGGATACGGAAACCAGCGTCCCCTTTCCGCCACCTGGACAGTGACTGGCAGCGGCGCCTGTATACTAAGCGCCGCGCCGCCCCCGTTTCCTTCAAAAAACCAGCTTCTTCGAAGCAGCAGCGGCTGCGCCGCAGTTACAGGCATCACTACAGGGAAAATCGTAGACTATGGGCTTAAAGATTCTATGAATATGGGCGGCTGTATGGCCCCCGCCGCCTGCGACACCATTTACCGCCACCTGAAAGATTTCGGCAGAAAGCCTTCCGACTATGATGCCATCATTACCGGTGACCTGGGGATGGTAGGACAGAAGATCCTCTTTGACCTTCTCCTGAAAAAAAACACCGATATCGCATCCCGGCACCAGGACTGCGGGCTTTTAATCTTTGACCCCAAAACCCAGGACACACATTCCGGAGGAAGCGGCTGCGGCTGCGCGGCCAGCGTTTTATGCGCCCACTTACTGCCTATGGTCGTTTCCGGTAAATGGCAGCGCATCCTTTTCGTTCCAACCGGCGCCCTTCTCTCTAAAATAAGCTTTAATGAAGGAGCCACCGTTCCTGGAATCGCCCACGCAGTTGTCATTGAACACCAAAAACTATAAAAATTTTTTATAAAAAGGGAGGTCAGCTATGGATTATCTTCACGCATTCTGGGTAGGCGGTCTTATCTGCGCCCTTGTCCAGATACTCCTTGACAAAACGAAATTAATGCCCGGACGCATTATGGTGCTTCTCGTATGCTTGGGAGCCCTCTTAAGCTTTCTTGGAATTTACGCGCCTTTCGCCCAGTTTGCAGGGGCAGGGGCCAGCGTCCCCCTCTTAGGCTTCGGGCATCTGCTCTGGGAAGGAATGAAAGAAGCCATCGATACGGAAGGACTGCTTGGGCTTTTTACCGGAGGATTTACCGCCTGCGCCGCCGGAGTGTCCGGTGCCCTTATTTTTTCCTACCTTGCCAGCCTTATATTCAAGCCGAAAATGAAGTCTTAATGCCCCTAAATACTCCTGTCCCCAGACCCATCAAAAAATTTATCAACAGGATGTGAGATTTATGAAAGACACTTTGTATTTGCAGTTAGACAAAAATATCCAGATCCATCACCCCCATATTTATCTTCAGGATATTTGTAAGCTGTCCTGTACCAATTCCAAAATTCAAAACCGCCTCCGCGTCATGCCGGTTACAAATCTCGAACCCCACCAATACGGCCGCTATGTCATGTCCGTCATGGACCTGATCGAAGCCATTCAGAAAAAGGAACCGGATCTGGATATCACACACATAGGAGAACCAGATTTTATCCTTACTTATGCCAAGGAACAGACCTCCGGACTTTTATGGCGGTGGCTGAAAATTATTTTTGTATCCCTTGCTTCCTTTTTTGGGGCCGCATTTTCCATTATGACTTTTAATAACGATGTGGACGTAAGCGGTCTTTTTTCCAACCTCTATACACAAGTGACCGGACAGCCTACCACAGGCTTTACTATATTAGAAATCTCCTATTCCATCGGCATCGGTCTGGGAGTCCTGATCTTCTTTAACCATTTCGGAAAAATGAAACTGACCTCTGATCCCACACCTATGCAGGTGCAGATGCGCCTGTATGAAGATGATGTGGACACCACCATTATTGAACAGGAGACCCGGGAGAAAAAACTATAAAAGATTATAAAAGGCTCCTTTCTCTGCCGTCTGAACCGCAGTTCATATATTGCAATAGGGCCACATGACGGTATATAATCATGTTGACCCTTTATCGTGTGTATTGGGTTATTTCTGTTTTGCCTCGTGGTGTTGCCGCACCGCGGGGTTTTTCATTGCTTGCTCAGGCTTTCAAAAATCAGTGCCCGTGCATACCTAAAGCCACTCTTAAAGTCCTAAGAACGTCCGAAGAATCTCACTTTGTATACAGCACCATCTCCTTTCCTTCCCCAAATCAGCTCTGCCCCAAACATCGCCCTGCTGCCGTAGATCACTTTATATCCGAGCTGTTTTATCCGCTCCATGTGTTCGTATCCTCGCTGACTATTACACCTCGTCCACGACTTCGCTCACAGGGATATAGTTTCCAGCTTCGCAGCTTTCCGGGCTATTCGTTTGCCTTACCTTTATCTTGCTTGCCTTATACTATGTACACAGTTATTGTCTATTAATATTATGCGCAAATATATATAGTCTTTCATCCATCTTCACTATGTACATAGTCTTGATTATATGCTATACTTCTAGTGTAAAGTGGAAAAGATAACTCTATATTGAATGCCCCACTAAATCGGGTATGAAAGCAGGTGAAAAAATGCCGACAAAAGAAGACAAAGCCAAATATGATATGCAGTATGCCAAGACAAAACTAAAGCGTATCCCTCTGGACGTTCAGAAAGAAAAATATAAGGAAATAAAATCGGCAGCAGAACGCTCCGGGGAGTCCGTGAACGGATATATCAAGAAAGCCATTGATGAACGAATGGAGCGTGACCCTGTATAACCTCTATGCAACTGTCAACACTCTCACCATGAAAGGATGTGTTTCCATGCCATTACTGCAGCAGAACAAAGAGTATACTATTGAAGATATCTATGCCCTGCCAGACGGACAGCGGGCGGAACTGATCGACGGCCAGATGTACATGATGGCACCGCCCACGCGGAGACATCAGCAGATACTTGGCGCCCTCTATCGTAAGGTTGCGGACTATATCGACCAGAAAGGGGGCTCCTGCGAAGTTGATATCGCCCCATTTGCCGTATTTCTGAATGAGGATGATAAAAACTATGTCGAGCCGGATATAAGCGTTATATGCGACGCTGGCAAACTCACAGACAAAGGCTGCACAGGTGCGCCGGACTGGATCATTGAGATTGTCTCCCCGAGCAGCAGGCGAACAGACTACTATACCAAGCTGTTCAAATACCGTACTGCCGGAGTTCGTGAATACTGGATTGTTGATCCAGAGAAAAACAGGATCATGGTTTATTCGTTTCAGTCCGACGATACCGCAGAATATACCTTCTCCCAGGCTGTCAAAGCTGGAATCTATAACGATCTGGAGATTGATTTCAGCTCAATAGATATCTAAGTAAAAGATTGCCGCTCTACGCCATCACTGGCGGAGCGGCTTTTACAGCATTACATAGTCTAAGGCATAAGAAAATCTGCGCATCAAAAGTGAACTCTGCCTCATTCATTCCGATAGTTAATTTACGCAGCCTTCATTGTGAATACGGCTTGAATTTCAGTCGTCCCCGTGTTATACTGTTTCAGTTGCAAAGCCCGCTAAAAATAAGGTCTATAGGGCTTTCCGGCGGTCACCGCCGTAAAATGTGCCGAGTGTTCGAGACCTTCCACTCGTAAAACAAAACTAAAGGAGACAAAAAAATGAAAAACAAAGGTACTTTATTCCTGGTACAGGGAGCAGCCATAGCCGCTGTTTACGTTGTACTCACACTTGTGTTCGCACCTTTAAGCTTTGGAGAAGTTCAGGTGCGCTTTTCTGAGGCACTGACCATCCTTCCTTACTTTACTCCCGCAGCAATTCCGGGATTGTTTGTCGGCTGCCTGATCGCCAATTTTCTTGGCGGAGCCATTCCCATTGACATCCTTTTTGGAAGTATCGCCACTTTAATCGGCGCTGTGTTTACCTATAAGCTGAGGAACAACCGTTTTCTTGCGCCTGTTCCGCCTAT
Source organism: uncultured Blautia sp. (assembly GCA_938028845.1). Lineage (GTDB taxonomy): Bacteria > Bacillota > Clostridia > Lachnospirales > Lachnospiraceae > Blautia_A. Next base: position 25,953 of record CALIZJ010000255.1, on the reverse strand, counting down.
CGTGGCAAACACAGTGATCGTGCCCTGCGTCCTGCATTTCGGATACGGAATCAATCTTCCTATTCCATTTTTAATGCTCACTGTAGGTATAGGTGAAGTCCTCTCCTGCGGAGTACTTGGAATGATCCTTCTGGGCATCTTATCAAAATATAAAAACATTATCTTTTCTACAAGAAACGCATCTGCAGGATGAGCAGATTTCGGGGGAAGCTTTTCACAGCTTCCCCCGCAGTTTTTCCAATATTCTTTTTTCCATCCTGGACACCTGAACCTGGGAAACTCCCAGTTCCCTGGCAATTTCTGTCTGGGTCATATCCTGGAAATACCGCATATAGATCAATTGCCGCTGTTTGGCATCCAAAGTATCCAAAATCTCTTCCAAAAATATCCGGTCCAGTACATGCTCCTGCTGGTCTTCTCTTTCCGTAAGCTTGTCCATAAGGGAAATTTCTGTTCCCTCTCCCTGGTATATGGTCTTTTGAAGGGATTCCACCTCTGCCTTGGATTCCATGATCAGCACAAGCTCTTCCATAGAAATCCCCATCTCCTTGGACAGCTCCAAAAGCGTAGGTTCTCTTCCTAATTTACGTTCCAGGACCTCCCTTAATTGATAGACCTTATAGTGGCTCTCCTTAAGGGAACGGCTCACCTTCAGGATTCCATCATCCCTTAAAAATCTTTTAATCTCCCCTACGATCATAGGAACCGCATAGGTGGAAAACTTCACATCGTAAGACAGGTCGAATTTATCCACTGCCTTTAAAAGTCCAATGCTCCCGATCTGAAAAAGATCTTCCATATCCACTCCGCGTCCGAGAAATCTTTTTGCCACACTGTATACCAGCCCCACATTTTCTCCAAACAAGGTATCTCTCGCTTCTTTATCTCCCTGGTGTGCACGTCCGATCAAAGCAAGAGTATGGTCCATGTTCACCTCCTGATGGTCTTTTTCATATGCACAGTTGTACCTTTTCCCACCTGGGATTTTACATGAACTTCATCCATGAACGCTTCCATAAAGGTAAAGCCCATTCCGGAACGGTCCTTCTCCGGCTTAGTGGTGTACAGAGGTTCCATGGCCTTTTCTACATCTGCTATCCCCACCCCCTCGTCGGTCACGTCCACACTTAGCTCCCGGCCTTTCAGCCGGCAGGTCATTTTAATCTTATGTACCTTTCCCTCATAGCCATGGATAATGCAGTTTGTTACTGCTTCTGATACGGCGGTCTTAATATCCGCCACTTCCTCCAGCGTAGGGTTAAGCTGTGTGCAGAAAGATGCTGCCGCCACTCTCGCCAGTCCTTCATTTACCGGACGGCTGTCAAAAATGATTGTCATTTCATTGGTATTTTCCATAATATACTCCCTTCCTATCCTCCCATTATTTCTGCCCGCTGATTTCTATATATTTATGGACGCCGGACAATTGCAGCAGTTTCTGTACATGGGCGTTTGCATTTATTGCCCGGATACAGTCTTTTCTCATTCCCAGCGCCCGGTACCGCCCCATAAGAAGGCCGATTCCCGAACTGTCCATAAAATTCGTATCCTGAAAGTCAAAGACCATTGTCCTGATATACCTCTCCTCCAGAATCCTGTCTGTTTCCCTTCGGATCGTATCAGACACCGGATGGTCCACTTCCGGCGGAAGCATAATCTTCAGACTTGCACCGTCTATCTGAAACAATGGATTCATACTCATTTTCCCCCTATTTATAAAAATTATTCCCTGAAATACCAAAAGGGAATGTGCTGTGCACATCCCCTTTCTGGAGGTTCTTCCTATGTTTGATCAGTAATAATCCTCATAACTGCCATCTTCCGAATAATCGCCGCCATATTCATCATAGCTGTAATCTGTATAACCAGAATCTTCATAGCCGGTATCTTCATAACCAGTGTCTTCGTAGCCAGTATCCTCATAGCCGCTGTCGCTATAACCAGTATCCTCGTAACCGGTATCTCCGGTTCCGCTGGTATCCTCTGTTCCGCCAGCAGCGTCTGCCGCGCCTGTATCTTCTCCGTCTGCACTGGTATCCTCGATGCCGGTAACTCCTGTGTTATCGCAAATAGTCGTATAGATTCCCATAACACTGTCATCTAAAACATCTACATAAACATTCTGTATTTCAAGAGCAGCCCCGTCCAGATTCTCCTCCTGCAGATATAAATAAGCATTTAATAGAGACTGATAACTCTGGCTGCGCCGTTTTTCTTCCTCAATCTGCTGGGCTACCGCCTCCGCCGCATCGTCCGACTGCTGTGCTTCTCCCTGAGCCCTAGAAAGCTCTACGCCCTGGCTGGCAAGAGACTCGCTGTACTGGACAATCTGCTGGTTTGCTTCTCTGTAGATTCCCTGGCGGATAGCCGGTACCGCCAAAAACCAAAATGCAGCCGCGCCCGCCGCAAATCCCAGCATCAAAGTAAAAAACAAAGGCAGCCTGGATCTTTCCTTAATAGCCGGCTGCCGTATCACAAGCCCGCCGTCTTCGGCATCCTCCTGATTCTTTCCGCCTGAGCCGCTGAAGAAAAATCCTTTTCCCTGTTTTTCCAGCCTGGTAGTCACACCGGTCTGTTCATCTATCTCTCTTAAAAAACGGAGCGTAGTGGTATTTGTTTTATCAATTCTGGCCGCCTTTTTTAAAATCCGCCGCGCCTTATTCCACTCCTGGTCCTTCATCAGGATCAGGGCAAGAAGATGGTACCCCTTGATAAGCTTGGAATTTTGGGTAAGGATCTTCCGTAATTGGATAGCCGCCATATCCTCATGTCCTTCCCTGCAAAGGGCAAGGGCATGGTTGTATTTTTTAATGGTTTCATTAATGGCTTCCAGCTTATTTGGATTTGCCTGAAGCTTATTGATATACTCTGAGGCAAGGTTTTTATTGGGGCGCAGGTTTTTGCTGATCACCCACTCGCTCAGAGCGGCTACTACCTCACCCATCTCAAAATATACAAGCCCCAGCAGATTCCTGGCGTCAATATTTCCCTTATTGTAGGTAAGGCTCTGCTTCAGGCAAGTGATCGCTCCTGACAAATCGCGGATGCTTGCCTTTTCCAGTCCCTGATTATAATAATATTTTGAAAGATAATCTACTTTCTTCTGAATCAGTACATTGCATCCGCAGCGGGGACAGTAATCCAGATCCGGGTCCGTCAGGAACGTCCCGCAATTCATACAATTCATTGGTATCTCCTTATCTTACACGTTTTCCGCTTTTCGCTTCCCGGAGCATCTCCTGAAGCACATCCAGAATATCTGTCAGTTCTCTGTTATAGATTGCCCCTTCTGCGTCTGTCACGTCTAAACATGGTTCGAATTTTTTCAGTTCTTCTTCGTAATCTATCATGCGTTCCTCCTCTTGGCGCATCTAATGCGTCATCCAGGCAGATTTATAAGTTTACTTTCAACCTTTTCTCCTGATCACACTTTTTATCTCTCCCACAAGGTACAAAGAACCCACACAGAAGAGCATTCCGTCGCAGCCTTTAAGCCGGCACGCCTCCCCAAAAGCATCCGGTATCTGTTCAAAAGCTCTTACATCTTCACAGCCCATTTCCCGAAAAATCTCCGCCAGCTTCTCTGCCGGCACCAGACGGCCGCCGCCCACCTGGGTAGTCACCACATGGCGAAAATCAATCCTGCCGCATATGGTCCGGATCATATCCTGGTAATCCTTATCCTCCACAGCTGCAAACAGCAAAGTAAGAGGATGTTCTTTCTGAAAATGTGCCGCTGTCTCCACAAACTTCTCCACTCCATCTTCATTGTGAGCGCCGTCTACAATAACGCCTGGGAGGACTGTCTCCATTCGTCCCTGCCAGCGTGTTTTTTTCATGCCCTCCTGCACCTTTTCTATAGAGACCGGAAGTTTTTCTTTTAAAACTTCCATAACAGTAAGAGCAAGCGCCCCATTCATCACCTGATAACCGGCTATGAACGGAATGGAAAATACCGTATCACCATAATAATCATTCTTTACGGAAAAATCAATGCCCGCATGGGTATTTTTAAGAATCTGCGTATCTTCCCGGCAAACCTCATAAGCAGGACTGTTTTGCTCCCTGGCTCTCTCGCGGATCACTGCCGCTGCCGCCTTATTATTTCCATCATAGATCACAGGTACTCCGGGAACAATGATCCCAGCTTTTTCCCCCGCGATCTTTTCAATGGTATCTCCCAGATACTGCATATGATCAAAGCTGATGGAAGTGATCACACACGCCACCGGATCCTCTATGGCAGTGGTGGCATCCAGCCTTCCCCCAAGCCCGGTCTCCAAAGTAACATAGTCTACGCCTGCCTGCGCAAAGATTACCATTCCCATCAAAAACAGCATTTCAAAGTAAGTAGGATGGTAGCTTCCTTCCGCCACCAGCTCGTCTGCAAGAGCTTTTACTTTGCAGAAGGCATCCAGAAAAACCTGATCTGAGACTACTTCTTCATTGATCTGAAACCGTTCATTGATCTCTACAAGATGGGGCGAAGTAAATAAACCGCAGGAATATCCCGCCTCCCTTAAAATAGACGTAAGAAAAGCGCAGGTACTTCCTTTTCCATTCGTCCCGGCCACATGAATGACCTTAAATGTATCCTGGGGATTTCCCAGCCTTCTTAAACACTCCTTTGTATGTTCCAAAGAATTTTTTGTTGTAAACTTGGGAGTCTCTTCAATATAAGCAACTGCTTCTTCGTAATTCATAAAAAAATTCACCACTTTTATCTAATGTATTTCGCCTGGCTGCCGAACCGTTACAGGAACGGTCCGGCACATCCGGCTACCTTATCATTATATAATAGTGGTGAAAGATGTCCAGTACCAATCGTAATATTTTATACGACAAAATGTGGGCGGCATGGCTGAACACGCCTATTCTTCCTCTGTTGGAAGCTTCCATTTGCTCTCTTTAAACAAAGCATAGCAGGAACGGTTGTAACTCTTACTTAACGCCTTTGCCGTAGAACTGTTGCTGCGCTGCGCCACGCAGAGCCGGTCAAAATCCGTCAGCTCCGTGCCCGAAATCATCAATGTGGTAGGATTCCGGTATACGGTATCATACCATTCTCCATTTAGCTGTACCTGGCTGGATGGAGTAAAATTGGACCCTCGGATATAATATGTATAATCACTGGCTGAGACAAGCTCCACGGAATCCAGAGTCAGATCATACAGTCCCATCTTCATCTTTGTTCTGGTAAAGGGGCTTTCTCCGTCATATGCATAGTGTTCTCCGTAAAGCAGGTCATACTGCAGGGTTTCCAGGTCTACCTGATAGTTTTTAGAATTTCTTCTTGCCTGGTGATAGCGGAAAATCGTTCCTTCATGAACACCGATCCGGTCCATAACCTCTGCTGCCATCTGATATGCAGCAAGGTTTTCATCTTCTTTTTCCAGTCCAAAATTATCCCAGATCACATATTCTGTCTGGAAAAGATACCGGTTATCCAGATCTTCTACCGTAAGATCCATGGTAGGAAGATGGTCTCCGTACATAACCAGAACAACATCTTCCGGATACTGGGACAGTTCCTCTACCAGATCCTTTATAAAATTGTCCATCTCATGGATCTGATTTACATAATATTCCCACTGATAATTTTTCTCCTGAGTGGGCGAACCAGATACCGTGATCTCCGGATCTTCCAGGATCGGTTCTGTAGGATATGCCCCGTGTCCCTGAACGGAAATCGTATAAATGTAATCCTGCCCTTCAGTAGAATCCAGGCATTTTAAGATCTCATCTGTAAGGATGCTGTCTTTTACCCAGTCCAGAGGAGTTTTCTGGTCTTCCTCTTCCATATATTCCTCTGAAACAAAATAATCGAATCCAAGATTTGGGAATACAGATCTTCTTCCATAAAAGTTCGCTTCATGATTATGGATCGCATGAGCTGTATAGCCCAGTTCCTTTAATACATAAGGCGCACTTTCACAGGTAGTCTCCTTTAAAATACTCTTATAAGGGTATTCTCCGGGACCAAAATAATGCATGCTCATCCCTGTGATGGTTTCAAACTCTGTATTTGCTGTTCCCGCCCCTACAGAAGGCACCTTAAAATATCCGGAGGAGTATTCCTCCATCAGTTTTCGGAAGATCGGGATAGGATCTTCGGAAAGCTCCAGGTAATTTACCAGCGTAGGATCAAAAAAGGATTCCAACTGCAAAAAGATAACGTTCGGATAGTCTTCCTCTATAGTTTCCGGAAGATTGCTTTCTGTTCTTTGGATCCTGTTGATTTCTTCCTCAGAATAATCCCTTGGGCAGCTTATCCCTGTATTAAAGATCGTTGTGGCAAGGCAGTAGGGATACCCATAATCTTCATAAGCAAAGGCGATGTTTCCGAAATAATTGGAAAGAACCCTTTTTTCCAGAGCAAGCTGTGTAAGGCCTCCAAAAGCTACGACGCCAACAAGCACAAGGGGAATATTAATATAATACTTTAATTTTCCCCTGTACTTAGGTCCTTTAAGGAACATTCCTGCCAAAAGTACAACTAAAAGGGCAACTATGATGCACGCAGCCACTACGCCCCATTCCGGCAGATATTTCTTGGCCATCGCCATAGCATCTGTCAGCATGGTAAGATCCGGTCCGGTGAAAGGAGTGACACGATTCATCAGGAGTATTCCGTTCACCGCACCTAAAAACAGCCAGAAAACAGCTACCGCAATCCGCCAGAAGCATCTTCTGCGGAACAGATACACAATCAATGACGTAGTAAAAATAAACGCCGTATTATACGCAAACACCAGCGGCTTTTCCGTCATATAAGTCCATGCTTCGTAAAAAGAATGTCGCGACATGGCTTCCACAAGAAAATATATCACGGCACTTCCCAGTGCCTGAAGCACCAGGGAAAACCTGTTTGCCAATTTATACCAATTCATCCAGACGCTCCTTCACTACTTTCTCAGTTGTTCAAGCTGCACGTTTACCTTTTCCATCATTTCTTTATATTTCTGAAGCTTTTCTTTTTCCGCTTCTACTTTTGCTGCCGGCGCTTTATTTACAAAATTCGGATTGTTTAACATTCCTTCGCAGCGGGCAATTTCTTTTGTCAGGCGCTCCTGTTCCTTAACAAGGCGCTCCTGTTCTTTTTCTTTGTCTACCAGGTCTTCTAAAGGAAGGTATACCACCGCATTGGAAACCACAATGGATACTGCGTCCTCTCCGATGCCTTCCTTTTGTTCCTGTACATGGATCTCTTTGGCAAATGCAAGATTTACAAAGGACTTTTTACAGCTTTCGTACATTTCGCACACAGCTTTGTCCCGCCCTACAATGTAAACATTCGTCCTGCGGTTCTGGGGAACGTTCATTTCTGTTCTGGTGTTCCGGATTCCGCGCACTGCCTCTTTGAAACATTCTACCGCTGTCTCTGCGTCAGTGAAACATCTGCTCTCCTTAAACTCAGGCCAGGAAGAAATCATAATGGATTCCTCTTCAGGCAGCAGCGTACAGTAAATTTCTTCCGTAATAAAAGGCATAAAAGGATGGAGAAGTTTTAATCCTTCTGTCAAAACGGTACGCAAAGTCCAAAGGGCTGCGTTTGCCGCCTCCATATCTTCCTCCGCTTTCCAAAGGCGTACTTTGGCAAGCTCAATATACCAGTCGCAAAGCTCATCCCACAGAAAATCGTAAACTTTCTGTACGGCGATGCCAAGCTCGTATTTGTCCATATTTTCCGTCACATCACGGATAACCGTATTCAGGCGGGAAAGGATCCACTTATCTTCCGGCCAGAGCATATCAAGTGTTTCCGGCTCTGTTACCGTCTTGCCTTCCAGATTCATCTGGATAAAACGGGAAGCGTTCCAGATCTTATTGGCAAAATTCCTGCTGGCTTCCACACGTTCCCAGTAAAAACGCATATCATTTCCCGGTGCGTTTCCTGTGATCAAAGTCAGACGAAGGGCATCCGCACCGTACTTGTCAATGACCTCTAAAGGATCGATTCCGTTTCCAAGGGATTTGCTCATTTTTCTTCCCTGGGAGTCACGTACCAGTCCATGGATCAAAACATGGTGGAACGGAGATTTTCCTGTCTGTTCCAGAGCGGAAAATACCATACGGATAACCCAGAAGAAAATAATGTCATAGCCGGTTACGAGCACATCTGTAGGATAGAAGTATTCCAGCTCCGGAGTCTTTTCCGGCCATCCCAATGTGGAGAAGGGCCACAGAGCGGAGCTGAACCAGGTATCCAGTGTATCCTCATCCTGATGGAAATGTGTGCAGCCGCACTTAGGACATTTTTCTGGCATTTCGGCAGCTACCACTACCTCACCGCAGTCTTCACAGTAATATGCCGGGATCCTGTGTCCCCACCAAAGCTGACGGGAAATGCACCAGTCTCTTATATTTTCCAGCCAGTGAAGATAAATTTTATCAAATCTCTGAGGAACAAATTTTAATTCCCCTGTCTCGAGAACTTTTATGGCTTCCTTTGCCATTTCGTCCATCTTAACGAACCACTGAGGCTTGATCATAGGCTCCACTGTAGTGCCGCAGCGGTCGTGGGTTCCTACGCTGTGGGAATGAGGTACCACTTTTACCAGCAGTCCCTGCTCTTTTAAATCCTCCACCATGGCTTTACGGGCTTCATAGCGGTCCATTCCCGCATATTTTCCACCTAGCTCATTGATCGTGGCATCATCGTTCATGATGTTTATTTCTTCCAGGCCGTGGCGTTTTCCTACTTCAAAGTCGTTCGGGTCATGAGCCGGCGTGATCTTTACACAGCCTGTACCAAACTCTTTGTCTACATATTCGTCTGCGATCACCGGGATTTCTCTGTCTGTAAGAGGCAGCTTCAACATTTTTCCGATGAGGTCTTTATATCTTTCATCATCCGGATTTACCGCCACAGCAGTATCTCCAAGCATAGTTTCCGGACGGGTGGTGGCAATCTCCACAAAACGTCCCTCTTCCCCTACGATGGGGTAATTAATGTGCCAGAAAAATCCATCCTGGTCCTCATGTTCTACTTCCGCATCGGAAATAGAAGTCTGGCATACCGGACACCAGTTGATGATCCTGGAGCCTTTATAAATATAGCCTTTTTCATAGAGTTTGATGAACACTTCCTGGACCGCCTTAGAACAGCCCTCGTCCATGGTGAAACGTTCTCTTTCCCAGTCTGCGGAAGCGCCCAGTTTTTTTAGCTGATTAATGATCTTTCCGCCGTATTCTTCTTTCCAGGCCCAGGCATGTTTTAAAAATTCTTCCCTGCCGATCTCATTTTTATCTATGCCTTCGCTTTTTAATTTTTCAATAACCTTAACTTCTGTGGCGATAGCTGCATGGTCCGTGCCCGGCTGCCAAAGGGCCTCATACCCCTGCATCCTTTTAAAACGGATCAAAATGTCCTGCATAGTCTCATCCAGGGCATGTCCCATGTGAAGCTGCCCGGTTACATTAGGCGGCGGCATCACGATGGTAAACGGTTTTTTATCAGGATTTACCTTTGCGTGGAAATATCCATTGTCCATCCATTTCTGGTAAAGGCGTTCTTCTATGCCTTTTGGATCATATGTCTTTGCCAGTTCTTTACTCATAATGACCTCCTGTACTCTATCTGCAAAGTATTAGGTATGACAGGGCCTTTCCATAATGGAAAAGCCCCTCACACCAGCGTGTGAAGGGCGATTTTACCGCGGTACCACCTTCATTATACGAGAAATAAGGACGTCGTTCTTCTCCCGTACATCTCTTTTCCTTTAACGCAGGATTACGTGAAAGCCTACTGCATCTGCCATCAGCCTCCCGGCTCCAAAGCTACCTTCAGCGACCTCTTCCGGGGGAAACCTTCCAGCCTGCGGGTTTCCTTCTCTGTCAGGGACAATCGCCTACTCCTCTTCTTCCTCGCCATTTTCTTGGCTATTACTATAATTGTATTTTTTTCTCTTGTCAAGGTGATTTCCGTTAAATTCACAGTTATTCCACACTCTTTAGGGATTCCACCATGTCGATCTTCTTTAGTTTAAAATGCATGACCACATTTACAATGGCAGAAAATCCGCAGGTAAACAAGGCACTGTACAGGAAGCTTAACGGACGGATATTCCTTCCGAACATCACCGCATCCACCTCCACTGTGGTGATCACATAGCGATGAAGGAAAATTCCAAGGACAGCTCCTGCCGCCACGCCGATCAGCGTCAGCAGGATATTTTCCCGGAACACATACTGGGAAACTTCCTGGTCATAAAAGCCAAGTACCTTCAAAGTGGCAAGCTCTCTCTGCCGCTCTGTAATATTGATGTTATTCAGATTATACAAAACTACAAACGCCAGCATGCCAGCCGAGACGATCAGTACAACGATTACCGCTCCCAGGCTGCTCAACATTCTCTCAAGCTGTCCTGCAATGCTGGAAGTATAGCTGATGCTAAGAGCTGCGGGATAGGTGAGAATCTCCTCTCCTGTAGTCTCAAGATCCTCTGCATACTCTTCCCTCATAGTAAACACAATATCCGCATAATCCGGTTTCTCTCCAAAGGTCTCTTCATATACCGCAGGGGTCATATAAATATAATGCCCCATATAGTTTTCCGTGATCACTGCTATTTTAGCCTGATATTCCTTGTTATCCTTTTCAATGGTAATTTCATCCCCGATGTCCAGTCCCAGCATATCCGCTGTTTTTTCGCTGACCGCTGCTCCTTCGTCCGTAAGGGAATACTGTTCCTTTGTCCTGCGGTTTTGAAGGGTCACATCTTCACTGAAATTTTCCACGTTTTCCGGTACATAGACATATACGCTTAAATTAGATTTCTCCGCCGGAACCGTCATAGCCAAAAGCTGTATCCTTGTGTAATGGTCAATCTTTTCATTCCCATCCAGATAGGCAAGCAGTTCCTCACGCTCCGCGTCTGTAGCATCTTCGTCGTCAATGATCATTCCTTCGTAATGCTGCAGCTCTTCATACTGGCGCACGGCAATATCCATAATAGAATCCCGTATTCCAAAGCCTACCAGCAAAAGGGCCATACTTCCCGCTATGCCAAAGATTGTCATAAAAAGACGTTTTTTATAACGGAACAGATTCCTAAGGGATGATTTCCAGGAGAAGTTCAGCCGTTTCCACAGAAAAGTAATGCGCTCCACAAGCACCCTCTTTCCTTCTTTAGGTGTCGGCGGCCTCATAAGGGCAGCCGGAGTCTCCGCAAGTTCCTTGTAACAGGAAAAAAGCGTGGCTCCTATAGTGCACACTACGGCTGCAACAGAAGCGATCAGGGCATAACTCATCTCATAATGGATCTGCATGCTGCTTGCCATATTATGGTACATGATACCGTATGCCTGGATAATAATATAAGGCAGGAGCTTCTGCCCGATCAGCACGCCGAAGATGCTGCCTCCCACGGTAGCAAGAAAAGCATAATTCAGATACTTGGATGCAATGTCATATTTTCCGTATCCCAATGCTTTCATAGTACCGATCTGGGTTCTCTGTTCCTCCACCATCCTAGTCATAGTGGTAAGGCTGATAAGGGCGGCTACCAAAAAGAACATAACTGGAAATACTTCTCCAATATTTCGAATACGGTCCGCATTATCCCCATAGTCGCTGTATTCCGGCAGATCGGACCTGGTGGATATCACCCATTCCGGTTCTTCCAGATCATCCAATTCCTTCTGAGCATCCTCGATCTCTTTTTCGCCGTCTTCTATTTCCTGCTGCGCTTCTCTTCTTCCTTCTTCGTAATCCTGCCTTCCATCCGCAAGCTCTTTCTCACCGTCTTCTATTTCCTGTCTTGCATCCGCAAGGGTCTGCTCACTCTCCTGTATTTCCTGCTCCCCTTCCTCCATTCTCTGCTCATTTTCCCGAATTTCTTCTTCACTCTGGGTAAGGGTAGCTTCCGTTTGGGCAATCTGCGCCTGACCGGACTGGTACTGTGCCAGACCGGCGTCATATTCCGCCTGCCCTGCTTCAAGGGTCTGGCGGTTTGCATTAAGCTCAGCCTGGGCGGCATCTAATGTGGCCTGATTCGCTTCTATCTCCTGCCTTGCCTTGTCAAGCTGAGTCTGTCTGGTCTCAAGTTCTTCCATGCCCGCTGTGATTTCTGCCTGACCAGCTTCAAGCTGGCTTTCTGTCCGGTCCAGTTCTTCTCTGCTTCTCTGGATCTGCGCAAGCCCCTGGTCTATCTGTGCAATCCTTGCTTCCAATTCACTGCGCAGGGAAGAAAGCCTCTGTCTTTCCGCTTCCACAGCCGCTGCCTGGGCATTCACTTCTTCCCTGTATGCTTCAAGCTCTGCACGCATTGCATCCAGCTCTTCCTGGGAATAATTCCCTGATGCGGCGGCAGCGTCATACTCTGCCTGTCTTTTTGCAAGCTCCGCCTGGGCGGCTTCAAGGGCTGCCTGCGCAGCGGCAAGCTGTTCCTCCCCTGCAGCCACACTTGCAAGGCCGTTTTCACACTCCTGGCGGCTGGCGTTAAGCTCACTCTCCTGCTGGTTAAGCTGGGTGCGACCTTCCTCTATCTGGGCCAGCCCTGCATTTATCTCCTGCTGCCTTTGGTTCAAAAGTTCTCTGGCATTCTGAAGTTCCCGGCGTCCCGCCCTGTACTGCTCTTTGGCTGCATTTAACTGAGAATATCCTTCATCTGTCTGGGCCTGATATTCATTAAACTGCGCCCAGCCGCTTTCTAGTTCCTCCCTGGCAGATTCCAATTCCGCATAACCACTGGCAGCCTGTTCTCTGGCGGTCTCAAGCTGTGACCAGCCGTCGTTCACCTGTTCCCTGGCATCCGCAAGCTGCTGCCTTCCGTTGGCAAGCTCTTCACGGGCATCGGCAAGCTGCTGTACGCCATCCTCATATTCCTGTCTTCCATCGGCAAGTTCCTCTTCTGCCTCCTCCAGCTTTTCCCTGGCATCCGCAAGTTCTTCTTCCGCTTCTGCTCTCCCATCTTCCAGCTCTTTTCTGGCGTCGTCGATTTCCTTCTGAGCATCGGAAAGGACTTCCTGGTAACGTGCCTGACACTGCACATCCTGAATGTCTTCCACACGTTCTGAAATCTTATCCACCAGATTATCGTAGGCGTCTGTATAGCTGATCAAATCTTCCGCTTCCCGAATCCGGATATAAATCTGCGTAAAAACTTCCTGGTCAAAGTCTTCAGGCAGCACATACATAAATCCGCTGATCTCACCTGAACCAAGAGTGGTGTTCCCTCTGCTGAAAGAAATATAAAGAGGACAGCTTCCTATACCCACAATGGTAAAGGTTTCTGTCTGCAGAAGATCGTTGTTTTCCTCCTGGGTGACCGCAATCTTGTCCCCTACTTTATATCCGCTGGAAGCGGCAAATTCCTGGTCCAAAAAACATTCGCCCTTTTTTTCAGGAATACGTCCTTCTGACACAGAAAGCTGGTTTACCTCTTTATTTAAAGATTCCACATGCAGAACCAAAGAAGATTCGCTGTCCGCGCAAAGGACATCTGTAAAATACGCCCCCTCTGCGGTTTCAATCCCGTCAATATTTTCAAGGGCTTCCACATCGCTGTCCGTAAGCCCCATAGTACCTATGACCTTTAAATCCATAAGCCTGCTTTCGTCATAGTAAGCGTCCCCGGAATACCGCATATCCGGAGACGCCGCCTGGATTCCGGAAAAAAATGCGACCCCCAGTGCGACGATCAGAAAAATGGAAATAAATCTTGCCTTACTTTTTCGGATCTCCATCCAAAATTCTTTATGTAATGCTTTCTTCATGCTCTCACCTACCACTCGATTTCCTCTACCGGAGTAGGATGCTCATTCAGTGCCATATCGGACACTTTTCCATTTTTAATTTTTATCACACGGTCCGCCATGGGCGTAAGAGCAGAGTTATGGGTGATCACGATCACCGTCATCCCTCTTTCTCTGCACATATCCTGTAAAAGCTTTAAGATCGCCTTGCCGGTCTGGTAGTCCAGCGCCCCGGTAGGCTCATCACACAGCAAAAGCTTAGGGTTCTTGGCAAGGGCCCTGGCTATGGATACCCTCTGCTGCTCCCCGCCGGAAAGCTGTGCCGGAAAATTTGAGAGCCTGTCTTTTAAGCCCACTTCTTCCAGCACTTCTCTGGCGTTCAGAGGATTCTTGCAGATCTGAAGCGCCAGTTCCACATTTTCAAGAGCAGTCAGATTTGGTACCAGATTATAGAACTGGAATACAAAGCCAATGTCTTCTCGGCGATAGGCTGTGAGCTGCCTGCTGGAATATCTGGCAATGTTTTTCCCATCTACCCATACTCTTCCACCACTCGCTTTATCCATTCCCCCCAGAATGTTCAGAACGGTAGTTTTGCCGGCCCCGCTGGGACCGACGATTACTACAAACTCTCCTTTGGCAATCTGAAAACTTATTTCATCTACGGCTACGATCTTTACTTCCTTTGAGCCGTATACCTTGGAGACGTTCTCCAGCTTCACATAATCTTCTACATATTCATCCATATTTTATTTTTCTCCTGCTGTCACCTTTTTATGCGGGTTATTTTTCCCTGTCCTCCCCGCTTAAAGCCGCCGCAGAACTGCTGCCGATCCGCTCGCAGCCTGCATCTAAAAATGCCTCCATACTCTCTGCCGTCCGGATTCCTCCGGCTGCCTTTATCTTTACTTCCGGCCCGATATTCTCTTTAAAAAGCTCAATATCAGAAAGCTCCGCCCCCTTTGTTCCGAAACCTGTGGAGGTCTTAATATAATCCGCCCCCACCTGGGTAATAATTTTGCAGAGCTGGATTTTTTCTTCATCTGTCAGATAGCAGGTCTCAATGATCACTTTCAGTATATGTGTTCCTGCAGCTTCTCTGATCCTGGTAAGTTCATCTTTCACTGCTCCGAAATCGTGGTTCTTTACATCGCAGATATTTACCACCACGTCAATTTCATCTGCGCCGTCCAGGACTGCCTGCTTTACCTCCGCTACTTTTGCCTCTGTAACGCTGTACCCAAGAGGAAATCCTACCACAGTACAGATCCGTACCTTGTCGCTAAAAGATTCCCGTATCTTTCCTACATAACAGGGCGGAACACAGACAGAAGCTGTTTTAAGCCGGATCGCTTCCTCACAGAGTTTTATAATATCGTCCCAGGAGGCATATGCCTTTAACTGCGTGTGGTCCACATGTGACAAAATTTCTGAAATATTCATCCACCGTATCCTCCTATTTTTTATTTCATAGAATCTCCTGTAAAGCTAAGGGGCAGAAGTTCTTCCAGCGTATATTCCTGATATTCTTCTGCGGATCTTGGAAGTATGATCTGAAATTCTCCCGGCACACAAAATTCCGCCATGACCTGACGGCAGATTCCGCAGGGAGCACAGTATTCAAACTCCTCCGACTTTTCCGGCTTTCCCACGATAGCAATGGCTCTAAAATCCCGTTCTCCTTCATATACGGCTCTGAAAAACGCTGTTCTCTCTGCGCAGTTAGACGCGCCGTAGGAAGCATTTTCAATATTGCATCCTTCATAAATCTTTCCGTCCTTTGTCAAAAGGGCAGCGCCTACCTGAAATCCGGAATAGGGAGCATATGCCTTTTTCTGTGCGGAAAACGCTGTTTTAATCAATTCTTTTTTTAATTCGCTGTTCAATTTACTCATCCACTTTACCTCGCTTTATACGAAATCCATATGATGGTTGATTTAGAATATATCGATAGTATAACACAAAAAAGCACTGCCTGGAATAGATTTTCCCGGCAATGCTTTTTATTATTCCTCGTTCTTTTTCTTACGTGTCATAAGGCCTCCGATACGGCCTGTTTCCTTGGCTGAAAGGCTTTTCCAGCCTTTCTCCAGAACCTTATCCAGGATCCCCAGTTCCTCTGCGATTTCATATTTCAGTTTTTCCTTGGGGCTGAGTTCTCCATTTAAGTACGCTTTTACCTCTTTATCCTTATTCAACCGTTCCCACACTCCTTTCCTCTTTCTTCTGGAGTATGGACAAGTACCCGTAAGAATATACCCCTGGGACTTATAAAATCTATTTCGGCATGATGATAGCAGCCAAAATATACGCCCAGATTCCCGCTCCGCCCAGACAACTGAATAAAATCCAGGCAAGTCTTATCAAAGTCGGATCTATGTCAAAATACTCTCCGATGCCTCCGCATACCCCGCATAACACCCGGTTTACTGATGATTTATACAAACGTTTATTGCTCATGAGCTTCTCTCCTTTCTCAAAAACCATCCGCCTGCCCTTTGTTGCTGGCAGCCGTCTATTTATACTTCTTCAAATTCTACCGCTATCTCGCCCATTCCACATTCCAGCTCCATTTTTCCTGCTGCTCCCTGGTTATCCAAAGTCTGGTTTCTTCCAAGAGAAACATATTCCTTTTCTCCAATGATGATCTTTCCTAGATCACACTTCAGTTTATAATTGTAGTCCTCTTCCCTTCCGGACATCCCAAGGTACATGCTTCCTACGCCACATTCCCCTTTTACTCGGTCTGCAGTAAGTCCATATAATTCCATAGCTCCCGCATCCACTTTTATGTCAAGGTCTTCTACCTGCAGAGTTCCTTCATTACTAATCTGTCCGGCGCCAATCTGGATATCCGCTTCATCTGCCGTAAAATCCCCGGTAAGTTCTATTAGTCCGGCGTCCACTTCTGCTGAAAACTTTTTCAAGACAGTCTTCTCTGGCAGATAAAGGATCACCGTCCGGTCGTCTTCACTTCTGTTCCCTCCCTGGATTTTCAATTCTTTTCCCTCATTTGACACCCGGATATCGCCTTCTGGATCGTTCTTTACCTCCACACGTACGGTGTTCTCACTATAATTTTCTATCATCAATGTATCATATTTTAATTCTACGTCTACCTCGTCAATTGCGTCATATACATAAACACCGTCACCGCTGCCCGCTGTATATTCCGAATCTATCTCCTTTAAATCATCTAAATCCTCATCCCATGTTTCTTCTCTGATTTCACGGGTAATCTCCCGATACTGATGTTTTATCTCATCTATAATATGTACCCCTTCCAGGGTAGCGCCCATAGCTATGCCGCCGATGGAGAACCCAAGCCCCACCACAAGAAACACGGCTGCCGAGATCAGCATCACTCTCAGAAACTTTTTCATACTCTTTCACCGCCCTTTTTTTCTCTATGAAGAAGATTATGACAAAACTCTGTGAATTTATTTAAAAGCCAGGGGAGCAGCTTTCCTGCAACAACCGCCAAAGCCGCCAAAAACAACAGGCAGGCTGCTATCAAAAGACATCCTACGCCTATCGTAAGGATTCCCGCCGCCGGATGTGCCGCGCACAAAGCAATTCCTGCCGCTATGCATGCAATACCGCCTACCAGAAACCCCACCGCACAGGCTCCAAAAGCAAAAATAATAATAAAAGGAAGCAGGATCACGGCAACTACCGCTCCCAGAACGCCTCCGATGGCGCCGCTTAAAAAGGGTGAAATAAACACCAGAAGGATCAGTACCAGGATGACCCCTGCATTATTTCTCTTTTTTTCTGCATGGTAGCCCCTCTCCGCTCTTCTGCGCGCCCGTTCATAGCGTTCCTGGCTCCATCCGGCATTTTCTGCCCCGGCTCTCGCTCTGCCAAAAGTTCTTCCCCCGGCTGCGCCTTCTTCCTGTCCGGAGTTTTTTTCTTCTTTGGAAGCCTGATATTTTTCCGGCATTTGTCCTGGTTCCTTGGTTCGTGTATCTTCATAGCCCCATTCTGTGTATTCTCCATAATCGCTGCCGTTTTCCTTTAAATCCGCCTTGATAATAGCAGCCACCTTGCCAGGGCTTCCCAGTTCCCGAATCACTTCCGCTTCGTTCTCTTCCCCTGCGTCATCAAAATAGCTGTTGTAATAATCAAGCGCTTCCAGTCTCTCTTCTTCTGATATATCAGAAAGCAATTTTTCTAATTGTTCCATAAACTGCGCTCTGTTCATACTTAAAATCCTCCCTCGAATAGCTTAGATATCTTAGACGAATAGGTTTTCCACTCCGCCTTATATAAATTAAGCTGCGCCATTCCTTGTTCTGTTACTTTATAATATCTGCGGTTTCTTCCGGCATATGCCATGTCGTAGACCTCCAGGCAGCCATCCTTTTGCAGTCTGCGCAGGACCGGGTACAGGGTGGACTCGGATACATCCAAAACAGATCGGACGTCCTGGGTGATCTTGTATCCGTATGTTCCTTCTTTTTCCCGGGAGACTACAGCAAGGACGATGGCATCCAGGAGAGCTGCTCCTGTGTTAAAGACCATGTGATCACTCCTTTGGGGTTGTGTATTATTATATGGATTTATAATATTATTTGTTTAATAATACTATATAACATATAATATAGTTTTGTCAATAGTATTTGGGGGGATTCTGGGAGAATTGGGGGGAAGACCTTGAGGGGGACCATCTCAGAGTTGCGAAGTCCGAAGGTCCCCCTCAAACACCCCCTTCTTGGGCACGCAAGGGGAGCGAGGTTGTGGAATGTGGGAAGGAGGTAGGGGTGGGGAGGGTAGCTTGAGGGTGGAGAGGTGGGAGGTAAATTTTATTAGATTTAAATGATGTTATATTTTCGTAAGGGGGATGGCTGATAGGATATGGTTTTTGTGCATACCTCTTTATATTGGTTCGCTTTTGGGTGGGTTTATAGGGTTTATTTGTGGATATGGGAAATTGTGGGTGTGTTTTTGTGGGAGTTGGGGTATAATGGGGGAAGCTGAGGAAAGTGAGGATTATGGGATGGATGAAAAGCTGAAGAAAATTCCGGGGGAATTCCTGGATAGGATGAAGGGGATGCTGGGGGATGAATTTGAAGATTTTTTGAACAGTTATGGGGACGAGAGAACCTTTGGGCTGCGGGTGAATGAAGAAAAGATTGCATGTGAAGAATTTGAGAAAATCGTGCCTTTTGCCGCAGAGCGAATTCCCTGGATAGGGAATGGATATTTTTATAAGGAAGAAAGCAGGCCTTCCAGATGTCCTTTTTATCAGGCGGGGCTTTATTATCTGCAGGAGCCAAGCGCTATGACGCCGGCGGAATGTCTGCCTGTCAATCCAGGAGAATATGTGCTGGATCTTTGTGCGGCTCCCGGGGGAAAAGCTACGGCTTTGGGGGCTAAGCTTAAGGGAAAAGGAGTTCTTGCAGCCAACGATATCAGTACATCAAGGGCTCGGGCATTGCTTCGGAATATAGAACTTTTTGGAATCCCCAATGTATGTATATTAAGCGAACCGCCGGAAAAGCTTGGGAAGGCTTTTCCGGGATATTTTCATAAAATACTTTTAGACGCGCCCTGCTCCGGGGAAGGGATGTTCCGGAAAGAAGAAGCCCTTGCCAAAGACTGGAGTCCGGAAAAATCCGAGAAGCTTTCTCAGATACAAAAGGATCTGCTTTTAACAGCCTGGGACATGCTCCGTCCGGGCGGGATGCTTTTGTATTCCACCTGTACGTTTGCCCCTTGTGAGGACGAGGAAGTAATCTCTCATCTGCTTTCTCACCACCCTGAGGCAGAATTGCTGCCCCTGCCGGATTATGAGGGCTTCTCTCCCGGAGTTCCCGCCTGGGGTAATGGAGAAGAGGCACTTCGCCGATGCGTGCGGATCTTTCCTCATAAACTGAAGGGGGAAGGACATTTTATGGCGCTTTTGCAAAAGCCAGGATATTCCCTTATGGAACCGCCGGCTTCCCGCAGGGAACCTTCTAAAGATGCACGGAAATGGATAGAAGCATTCTTTCAGGAAATCGGACTTACCGCTCTTGGCGGACAGCCCTTTGACTGGAGCCGTACAGAAGTGCGCGGAGACAAGGTATATTACCTGCCCCCTGTAGATTTAAAGCTGCGGGGTTTAAATTTCCTGCGGAACGGACTTTACCTGGGCGACTTAAAAAAGAACCGTTTCGAGCCATCCCAGCCTCTGGCGCTTGCCATCCGAAAAGGGGAGGCAAAAGCGGTAATTTCACTGCCTCTTGGGGATGAACGGCTGGAACGGTACTTAAAAGGCGAGACTTTGGAAATCGCACCTTCGGAGGCTTTGGCCTCCAAAGGCTGGCATCTTTTGTGCGTAGAAGGATATCCCCTGGGATTTGGAAAGCTGGTGAATCATATTTTAAAAAATAAATATCCGGCAGGATGGAGAATTTGAAAAAAAAGCCCGCAGACAGGCGAAACCGCCTGTTGTGCGGGCTATCATATTAAGAAGAACATACCGTCTTCCTTTCAACTATATCATCTTTTCCTTTCTCATAAGCCTTCCCCCGTCTGTAAACACCTCCGGCCGTTCACAGGAAGAGCTCACCGGGCAGAAGCTTCCTGTCTCACTGCTTTTCATCATCTGCTCGATAATATCCAGCACATGGTAAGCCAGCTCCTTGCTGGCAAGATTTTTTCTTCCCTCCAGTATGGCGTCCGCCATTTCCGCAACTCCAACACCTCTGCTGTTTTCAGAATAAGGCAGCTCATTCCTAAGTTTTATAATTTCCCCGCCTTCTCCGGGAATAAACTCCACAGTTCCCCCAAACTGATTAGGATCCGTAAGTTTTAGGATTCCTTTCGTGCCGTAGATATAAAACACCGCCAGATCTCCCCTGACGCAGTCTCCGTTTAACTGGAAATTACCGGTTATACCATTTTCCATTTCCAGGATCGCCATAACCTGGCTTTCATTAGGATAAACAAATTCCTGCCCATATTCCGGGCTTTCTTTAAAAGCATTTATGCGGACTTCCTTCCTGTTTTTCACTCTGGCAGCCACGCTCCTTGCCGGGCCTAAAAGGCTCACCAGGGCAGTCAGATAATACACCCCGTAATCATATCCGATTCCACCTCCAGGCATACGCAGAAATTCATGGGCACCAGCCAGGATATCCAGGTTACGGTTGGCATTTGCCGTAAAAGAAGTGACCTCTCCGATCATCCCTTCGTCAATGGCCCTTCGTGCTGTCTGCAGGGAGCTTCCCAGAAAAGTATCCGGAGCCGACCCCAGATACAGTCCTTTTTGGTTTGAAAGCTCTACCAATTCTTTCGCGCTCTTTTGGTCAATGGTCATTGTCTTTTCTGTATAGACATGCTTTCCGGCTTCCAGCGCCTTTCGGATCAGCTCATAATGGGTCGGTGCCGGAGTCAGGATCACTACCAGCTCAATCTCCCCATCCTTTAATATCTCCTCATAGGTGCATGCCCGGATACCAAACTCTTTCGCCCGTCTTTTGGCGCTTTCCATTCCCCTGGCACAGCATGCCACCACCTCAAGATTGGTAAACCGCTCCGTCATATTGCTTAAATAAATCCCGCTGATAGATCCGCACCCCACTACAGCCGTTTTTAATCTTCTCTGCTCCATTTTTAACCTCCTCCTTATTCTTTTAAAAATCCAAAAGGCTCCTCATCCTTTAAAAAGTGCATCAGCATATATGCACACATGATCGCCACATTCTCTTCCCGTAAAATCCTCCGCACCTCGTCTCTGTCTGCAAGGACCACTTCGATTTCCTCCGTGTCTTCCTGGGCATCCTTACTGATCCTGCCGCTTGCGTATCCATAAACCGTAGCACAGGATTCATCCGTCATACCAATGGTGGTAAAATACGGCTTTTCAAAAGCCGGATCTACCTTTAAAGGCTCCAGCGTAAGCCCTGTCTCCTCAAACATTTCCCGAACGGCTCCCTCATGGAAATCTTCTCCTGGTTCCACCAGCCCTGCAGGGAATTCATAAATATAATCATCCAGCGTATAACGATACTGACGTACCAGCACTACCTTGTCCTTTTTCTCTCCGTAGACACTGTAGATGATCACACCATCCGGCGTATTTTTCTTTGTTTTCAGCTTCAGCTCCTTAACCGCCTTTGCCCTGGATGCCACATAATAGGATACCGGCGTATTATGAATACTGGTAGCTTTTAATGCATATAGATTCACATATTTACAGTCTGTCAGTTTTTCCACACTGTGGATCTGTCCCATTCTCTCTTCCTCTCTTTCCTAATTCATGCCAGCCTGCGGCAGTGCTGTTCCTTATCTTTACCTCTTTCGCCTTTTTCAAAGTGCGTCTTCCTTTTTGATTTCTTCCAGAGCAGATAGCTAAAACAAGAGCGGTTTATCTCTCTCCAGTCAGCCTGTAAGGATAATCTTCGCCTTTTGCAAAAGCCGCAAGGCTTTCTATACCACATTTTACCATACTATCCACAGCTTGTTGCGTATAAAATGCCATATGCTGGGTCATAATTACATTTGGAAACTGACGGAGATATGCCATCTCCCGGTTTTTGATAATATCCGTCCGCCTATCGTGGTGGTAAATGCCGTTTTCATTTTCAAAAACATCCAATGCCACGGCACCTATTTTTTCCTCTTCAACTCCATGGATCACTGCCTCAATGTCCATCAGTTCCCCTCTGGCACAATTTACCAGAATTACATTCTTTTTCATTTTATTTATAGCGTCCTCATCAATCATATGATAAGTAGAATCCAAAAGAGGAGTGTGGAGAGAAATCACGTCACATTCTCTGTAAATGGTATCCAAATCCTCATAGGAGGCATACTGCTTCACACTGTCTTTTTCCTGTACATCATAGGCATATATTTTACAGCCGAATCCGGAAAGCTTTTGGATCACTGTCTCTCCGATCTTCCCTGTACCGATGATCCCTACGGTCATCTCGTTTAATTCTCCTCCAATTAATCCATCTAAAGAATAATCATTTACATTGATCCGGTATAAGGCAGGCTTATATTTCCTAAGACTCATCAAAAGCATCATCACCGTATACTCCGCCACCCCATGAGGGGAATAGGAAGCATTGCTTACCTGGATGCCGTACTTTTGAGCCGCATTTAAGTCCACATGATTATAACCTATCGTTCTTGTGGAGTAACCTGTGATTCCCATTTCCTGAAGACGGCTGCAGATTTCTTCATTAATTTTGCTTTGCCCTAAAGTTGTAACCCCCACGGCTCCTTCTGCCAGATCCAATGTCTCTATCGTAAGGGGTTTTTCCGTAATCACCAGTTCCTTAACCCCACATGCTTCCGCCACCTGGTGCATCTTTTCTTCTTCGTCTTTTCTCACTTCATAAGCTGTGATTTTCATTTTCTATCTCCTCTTCGCTGCTTTATAGTGCAAAAGAGGGAGCGGCGCTTTTCGCCGCTCCCTTCTAATTACAGGCATATGATTCTGTTTTATAAATATGATAAGCCCCAAAGCGTGGCTTCATCCCAATGCTTCTCTCCGTCTTTTTCAGCATTCTCATATCTCACTTTCATCCTGTATCAAATTCTGCTGGTTTTAATTATACACAATTCCATTCATAGATACAAGGAGGATTACAGATATCTCCCTCTCTTACTGCTTCAAAAAACTACTCCCTTTATAGTTTTTCTTGCGGCAGCTCCATCTCCGTTTCCATTTTTATAAAGCCATATTTTTCATATAAAGGTCTCCCCATCTCAGTGGCTTCTAAGGAAATTGCGGTAATTCCATTTCTCCTGGCGTCTTTGACAAGCATATCTAAAGTTTTATAGGCAATTCCTTTCCTTCTGTATTCACAGGCAGTATACATATTCATAATATATGCTTTCTTTCCGCTTGGATTATGGTAAGTGGGCATTACCTGAAAAAAGCTGACGCCTCCTGTACCTGCCAGACGATCTCCATCAAAAATCAAATACGCAATATGAGTTCCATCCAAAAGGGCTTTTTGATAATAAGCATAAGATTGTTTTTCCACCTCACCCATGTCCGTACCGTCAGCCAGTTTATTCGCCGCTTTCAGCACCTGCACTCTCGTTGCGGTAAGTAAATCTATATCTTCCAGCGTTGCTTTTTTATAAGTCAATTCCATGTTCTCATTCCTCATACAATTTATAGGATAATCATGTACAAATCCATGACCGTCATCTGTTCTTCCTTTCCATCCTAACAAAATCCCAGCTTCCTTACAAGTACTTCCTGCCGTATATCTTACTGTATGGAATATACAAAAAGTACCCTCATATTTTATAAGCGGTTATGTATTCAAACTTTAAGAATATCTTTCTTATTCTCTCTACTTATAAGCCCCAAAATTTTTCTTTAAATGGTGCAGGATAATAGAAAGAAATCCGCAGAAACAAATGCTTCTTGATTTATTGGCAAAAGGAATTTTACGAATTTTGTAACAGATAGGATATTAAATGACAAAACAGGAAAGCTCCAATAAAAATTCAACTGCTGACCCAGGACCAGCAGTTGAACTTTAAAAATATTTTTCCTAAATTTGTATCTTTCCTGTCAATCCGTACAGGAATAAAAATGACAACGTTCTTCAGTCTCCCCGAAGTACGACACGTATTCTCTTGTAAATAAAGAATACGATCACAGAAGTAAGGGTGTATTTAAACAGATTAAAAGGTACGATGATAAGTGCCACAAACCCCAGAAGACTATCCACAGAACTGTGAACAGCGCTTCCCATCTCAATAAAGGACTCAATAGGCATTCCAAAAGCTTTTCCGTAAGCAGGAAGCAAAACAAAAGCATTCATAAAGCATGCCAGCGCCGTGGTCAGGACTGTTCCCACTGCCATCCCTGCTACCGCATGTTTTCTGCTCTTTACATAATGATACCGATAGATCAGTCCGGCAGGGATCACGTAGGCACATCCGAATAAAAAGTTTGCTAAATCTCCCACACCAGCCGTAATGGTTCCCTTCGTCACCAGATGAACCAGGATCTTAACCAATTCAATCAGCACGCCGGCTACGGGGCCCATTGCAAAAGATCCTACCAGGACTGGAATTTCAGAAAAATCCAGCTGGTAAAAAGACGGTGCCAAAAACGGAATGGGGAATTCAAAATTCATCAAAACTCCCGCTACTGCTCCCAGCATGGCTATCTGTGTAATGGTTCGTGTACGGCTTCTTTGGATCACATTTGGATTTTTTAAAACTTGTTCGCTCATATTAACCTCTCCCTTTTGAAATATTCTTTGCGGTTCTCTCCTCACAGAGAAAATCCGTTACAAAAGAAAATTTCTACATTGGAATTTTCAAAAAA
This sequence comes from uncultured Blautia sp., assembly GCA_938028845.1. GTDB lineage: Bacteria > Bacillota > Clostridia > Lachnospirales > Lachnospiraceae > Blautia_A. Next base: position 959 of record CALIZJ010000255.1, on the reverse strand, counting down.
GCTTTTTCCTTAACTGCGAAAGTGCTTTTCTGAAAAAGTAAAAAGCCCCGGGACTCCTCCCGGGGCAATGAGCACGTATACTAAAATTCAGCGTGTTCTTCTCTCATCCAGACTATACTGTCGGTTTTGGAATTTCACCAAATCAACCGTCTAAGCGGCTCGCGGACTATACCGCCGGTAGGGAATTCTGTTCTCTTATCCAGATCCAGTCACCCTGCCCCGAAGAAATTTTCTTTTTTCGTAGGTTATTATAACCCTATATCCCTACAATTTCAATATCTTTTTTGAGAAAAATACTTTTTCTATAAAAACGTGTTTCCTAATACAGAATATTATATTACGACAGAAGAACGCTGGCTATAGGAGAATATTTCGAATACACCTTCTTCCCCTCCACCACACGGTAAGCGCGGACCTTGTAGCAGGCGGTGCTGCCTTTTTTCAGGCTGGTGCTTTTATGTACGAATGTCTTGGTTCTATTATTTGTGATCGTGCCTGCTTTTTGATATTTTCCCTTTTTTGAGGCGCTGTAATAAATTTCATAGCCGCTGGCTCCCGCCACTTGTTTTAAGGTAAGGTTTACTCTGTTGGTCCCGGATTTTTTTACAGAAGAAATTCCAGGAACAGTAAGAGCCGGCTGGATTTTTTTCACAGAACTATATTTGCTGTAGAGGACTTTTCCGTCAGTTTTCTGATAAGCTCTGATCCTAATGGCATAGGTCCGCCCAGTCTTTAAGCCTTTTAATGTGGCAGAAGACACATTTCCCACATTTTTCCGCACAGTTTTTCCCTTTGGAGCTTCTAAAGTGTAGATCACATAGCCGTCAGCGCCTTCCATCTTATTCCAGGACAAAGCGGCTGAACTATAATTGAAAGTAATCTTTGTTATTTTAGGAACCGTACCAGTAATATCCGGCTTCTCCTCTCCCGGCTGGGAGCTGGTCCCTCCTTTTACGGTA